>CAUQPD010000003.1:0-45418 GCA_963519935.1 uncultured Streptococcus sp. | reverse complement strand
TTCGTTTAGCTTTTCCAAACGAAGTAGATGCGATTATGCAGGTGATGGAGGATGCTAAAAAGTGCTTAGCTGAGTCCGGTAGCGACCAGTGGCAAAATGGCTATCCAAATGCAGATATCATTATTGATGATATCATCTCTGGTCAAGCTTATGTGGCCTTGGAAGAAGGAGAACTACTAGCCTATGCTGCTGTGACCAAGAGCCCAGAGAAAGCCTATGAAGCCATTTATGAAGGAAGTTGGCAGGGGGGAGAATCAGAATATCTGGTCTTTCACCGTATCGCTGTGGCAGCAGATGTCCAAGGACAAGGTGTTGCTCAGACTTTCCTAGAAGGCTTGATTGAAGGTTTTGATTATCTAGATTTTCGTTCAGATACGCATGTAGAAAACAAGGCCATGCAGCATATCTTTGAAAAGCTAGGCTTCCAACAGGTCGGTAAGGTTCCAGTTGATGGGGAACGTTTGGCCTATCAGAAATTAAAAAAATGAAGCAGAATAAGTACGCAAAAATGCTCTACCCGTCGCCAATTGGAACCTTATCCTTAGTTGCTGACGAGCAATATCTGTATGGAATTTGGGTACAGGACCAAACTCATTTTGAGAGGGGAATCGCTGGAGATAGTATAGAAGTAGTTAAGAAACATCCTGTCCTAGACCAGGTTATTTCCTATTTAGATACTTACTTTGATGGATGTGCTCAAGATTTGTCTTCCTTACCTCTGGCTCCCATTGGAACGGATTTTGAAAAGCGGGTCTGGGCTTACTTACAGGCCATTCCTTATGGTCAAACAGTAACTTACGGACAAATAGCTCAAGACTTGCAAGTGGCTTCTGCCCAAGCGATTGGTGGAGCAGTGGGGCGCAATCCTTGGTCCATACTTGTTCCCTGTCATCGGGTGCTGGGGTCAGGCAATCGCTTGACAGGCTATGCATCTGGAGTCGAAAAGAAAGCCTGGCTCTTGCAACATGAAGGTGCAGCATTTCAAGAAAACAAAAAATAGAAAGAAAAGAAGATGTTAGAATTTATCGAATACCCAAAATGTTCAACTTGTAAGAAAGCAAAAAATGAATTGGATCAACTTGGACTGGAATACCAAGATGTCCACATCGTAGAAGAAACACCAAGTGAAGAAGTGATTTTGAAGTGGTTAGAAACTTCCGGTTTTGAAGTGAAACAATTTTTCAATACTAGCGGGATCAAATACCGCGAACTAGGCCTAAAAGATAAGGTGGGAAGTTTGTCAAAACAAGAAGCAGCCAAGCTTCTAGCGAGTGATGGTATGTTATTGAAACGTCCAATTTTGGTGGAGAATGGTGCTGTTAAACAAATCGGCTATAGAAAACCCTATGAGAACTTAGGTTTGAGATAGTTTTTATTTATCTCCTTGATAGGTAAAATATATAGCCTCCCTGTTTTAAAGTGTGATAAACTAGAAGATAGACGAAGTCTGAGCAGCCCGTAGCAAATAATTTGCTTGCGAGCAGAAGTATGGTAGAATGAATCATTATCAGGAGAGGATGTTTTTATGACTGTTACAACATTTTTAGCATCAGATTGGTACCAAAGTTTGATGCAATTCATTCCGGATGGTAAGCTCTTTAGTTTGCGTTCGGTCTTTGATGGAATTCCAAGGATTGTCCAACAACTGCCTACAACCTTGATGTTGACGCTTGGAGGTGCACTCTTTGGTTTGCTGCTTGCCCTGATTTTTGCCATTGTTAAGATCAATCGTGTTAAGATTTTATATCCTTTGCAGGCCTTTTTCGTTAGCTTTTTAAAAGGTACCCCAATCCTAGTCCAACTTATGTTGACCTACTACGGAATTCCTTTGTTACTGAAAGCTATCAACCAACAATGGGGAACTGGTCTTAATATCAATGCGATTCCAGCGGCACTTTTTGCGATTGTGGCCTTTGCTTTTAATGAGGCGGCTTATGCAAGTGAAACGATTCGTGCGGCCATCCTTTCTGTTAACCCAGGTGAAATTGAGGCGGCACGCAGTTTGGGTATGACGCGAGCTCAAGTTTACCGTCGCGTGATTATTCCAAATGCGGCCGTTGTGGCGACTCCAACCTTGATTAATTCCCTCATCGGTTTGACCAAGGGAACTTCTCTAGCCTTTAGCGCAGGTGTTGTGGAGGTCTTTGCCCAAGCTCAGATTTTAGGTGGAGCTGATTACCGCTATTTTGAGCGCTTTATCTCTGTTGCCCTTGTTTATTGGGTGGTCAATATCGGAATTGAAAGCCTCGGCCGTTTCATCGAGAGAAAAATGGCTATCTCAGCGCCGGATACAGTATCTACAGATGTGAAAGGAGACCTTCGTTAATGATTAAGATTTCGAATTTAAGCAAATCCTTTTCAGGACAGACAGTCTTGAATCATCTGAACTTGGATATTCAAAAAGGTGAGGTAGTGGCTTTGATTGGTTCATCTGGAGCTGGGAAATCAACCTTTCTTCGTAGTTTGAACTACCTTGAAACTCCAGATAGTGGAACGATTCAGATTGACAATTTTAAAGTTGATTTTTCTAAGATTAGCCAAGAAGAGATCCTAACCCTTCGTCGCAAGTTGTCTATGGTTTTCCAACAGTTTAATTTGTTTGAACGCCGAACAGCTCTTGACAATGTCAGGGAAGGTTTGGTTGTCGTTAAAAAATTATCGGACGAGGAAGCAACAAAAATCGCTAAGGAAGAGTTGGCCAAGGTTGGTCTTTCTGACCGTGAAAACCATTATCCTCGCCACTTATCAGGTGGACAAAAGCAACGGGTTGCCCTCGCGCGTGCGCTTGCTATGAAACCAGATGTCTTGCTCTTGGACGAACCCACTTCAGCCCTCGACCCAGAATTGGTCGGTGAGGTAGAAAAGTCTATTGCAGATGCTGCCAAGTCAGGTCAGACCATGATTTTGGTCAGTCACGATATGTCTTTTGTAGCCCAAGTGGCAGACAAGGTTCTATTCCTAGATAAAGGGAAAATCATCGAGTCTGGCACACCGGATGAAATCATCAATCATCCGAAAGAAGAACGAACAAAAGAATTCTTCGCTAGTTACAAACGGACTTATATTTGATATAATAGAAAAAGGAAAACTCAGTTAGTTGGACTAGCTGAGTTTACTCTTTAAAAAAGATAGAAACGAGAGAGATCATGCTACTGCATTTATTTTCTTTATATTTCGAGAGTTTGATCTTAACGACCATCCTTGTCGTGATTTTTCTGGGGATTTGGATCGGATTGAGAGCCATGTCTGGTGTGGACAAGACAGCCAAGGCTCGCCAAGCTCATCTCTATGATATGATTATGATTGGAGTCTTGGTCGTTCCGGTGTTATCCTTTGCCGTCATGAGTTTGCTCTTGGTTTTCAAGGCATAATCCTTGCGTGACTAGCAAGAATGAGTTAGAATAAAGATAGTTACAACAAGAAAGAAGGAATCGAAATGTACGATACGATTATTATCGGTGCTGGACCTGCGGGAATGACCGCTGCCTTATATGCTGCTCGCAGCAATCTGAAAGTGGCTTTGATTGAAGGTGGTCTGCCAGGCGGGCAAATGAACAACACATCTGATATTGAAAACTATCCAGGTTATGCCAACATCAGTGGACCTGAATTGGCTGAAAAGATGTTTGAACCACTTGAAAACCTTGGAGTGGAGCATCTTTATGGCTATGTTGAAAATATTGAAGACCAGGGTGACTATAAGAAGGTAATCACTGATGATCAAGTTTACGAAACCCGTACTGTCATTGTAGCAACTGGTTCTAAACACCGTCTTTTGGGAGTTCCCGGAGAAGAAGAACTGAACAGTCGTGGTGTTTCTTACTGTGCCGTCTGTGATGGAGCTTTCTTCCGTGACCAAGACTTGCTCGTAGTCGGTGGTGGAGATTCAGCGGTAGAAGAAGCTCTCTTCTTAACTCGCTTTGCCAAGTCCGTCACTATTGTTCACCGTCGAGATGAACTTCGTGCCCAAAAGGTTTTGCAAGACCGAGCCTTTGCAAATGAGAAAGTCAACTTTATCTGGGATTCTGTTGTCAAGGAAATCAAAGGTGAAAACCGAGTAGAATCTGTCGTATTTGAAAATGTGAAAACAGGTCAAGTAACAGAACAAGCCTTCGGTGGTGTCTTTATCTATGTTGGTTTGGATCCTGTTAGCGATTTTGTTAAGGATTTGAATATTCAAGACCAGGCTGGCTGGATTGTGACAGATAATCACATGAAAACTGCCGTTGACGGTATCTTTGCAGTTGGAGATGTTCGCCAGAAAGACCTTCGCCAAGTGACAACAGCAGTTGGAGATGGGGCTATCGCTGGTCAAGAAGCTTACAAATTTATTACAGAACATAGTTAAGAAAAAAGTTTCCAATCACTTGATTGGAAACTTTTTTATAGTCGGTTTCGGAAAACTTCGTACATGAGAATGGCTGCAGCAACACTGGCATTGAGGCTTTGAACATGGCCATTCATAGGAATGGTAATCATCTCATCAACCTGTTTTTTGATGTTGCTAGAGATGCCTTTTCCTTCATTTCCGATGATGAGGGCGATTTTCCCTTTTGTATTCCACTTGTGGCAAGGGGTACCGTTCATATCCGTTCCAAAGGTCCAGAAGCCTTCATCCTTGAGTTTATCTAAGGTTTGACTGAGGTTGGTCACTCGCGCAATCGGTACATGCTCAATAGCACCTGTGGCCGTTTTGGCAACGACAGGAGTCACTCCGACAGCACGGTGCTTGGGAATGATGACACCTGAAACATTGGTCGCATCAGCTGTTCGCAAGATTGAACCCAGATTATGAGGGTCAGTTAGACCATCCAGAATCAATAGCAAAGGATTTTCTTCTTGACGTGTTTTTGCAAGGATGTGATCCAGCTCGCTATAGGCAAATTCTGACACTCGTAGAACAAAACCTTGGTGAACAGCGCCTTCGGTCATCTCAGACAGGGATTTTTTTGAAGTCCAAGAAATGGACACCTTTTTTTCTGTAGCCAGTTCCTTGACCTTCTCAACATTCTTACCTCGAAGATCTTCTTGGAGGTAGAGTTTATTTCCAGTGTTTGCAAGGAGGGCTTCTGTAACGGCGTGGACGCCATAGACAATATCATTTGTTTTCATGCCTCTATTATAACACAAAACCCCGTCTTGCAACGGGATTTTCTTTATTCGAGGATGAGGAGTCCATCTTTGACAGCAAATGGGTCTTTTTCGTTGATACGATCGTAAAACATGATTCCGTTTAGGTGATCAATTTCATGTTGGACAACGATAGAGTTGTATCCTTTGAGCTTGATTCGGTGTTTTTCTCCATCCTTGTCAAAGTAATCAACAGTGACACGAGCATGGCGGACTACATAGCCAGGTACGTTTCGGTCAACAGAAAGACAACCTTCTCCTTCGCCAAGAGCAGCATCTTGAACAGAGTGAGAGACGATTTTTGGATTGTACATAACAGCTTGCAAGTCGTAGGCTTCCTGTGGAGTTTCACTTTCTTCCACAATATTGGGAACTAAAACAGCGATAACACGTTTTGAGATATCGAGTTGGGGAGCAGCCAGCCCAACACCACCGCGGAGCCCCATTTTCTCAGCCATAACAGGATCTTGGGAATGTTTGAGGAATTGCATCATCTTTTCGCCAAGGATGATTTCCTGGTCAGACAGTGGGAAAGTGACTTCCTCAGCAACTGCGCGTAGAGTCGGATTCCCCTCGCGGATAATATCGTTCATATCAATTAAGTGAGCAGCTTTTGTAATACGTTCTATAGCAGACATTTTCTCTCCTTTCATTACCTCTACATGATAACACAAAATAGGTCAGAAAGAAAGTCGCAGAAGTTCCTAAAAAATAATATAATAAACGGTATTCCACTTTTGTCTGTGGTATAATAAAAGAAAAGACTTGCATAAGAAAGCAAGGGAGAATGCAGATGGAAAAGCGACAAAATAGACGGTCTCATGGACCTATTGATGGATTGTTGGAGAGAAGTATTGGTTTCTTTCGGAATTATAAATCCTGGACCAATGCTCAGTTTATTATTGTGTTACTGCTTGCAGTTGCCTTGTCCATGGGGGGGAACTTATTAGTTCGAGCAGTACAAGGCAACAAGGGAACTAGCCCTAGTAGTCAAACTCTTGATTCTGCTAGTACATCTGGTCAATCCAAGGAAGATCAGTCTGGTGAAAAGACAGCCCGTATCATGGCAAATGGTGACCTCCTCTATCATATTCCTATCTACCGAACAGCTCTTAAAGAAGATGGAACCTATGATTTCCATGAAAATTTTGAGTATGTAAAGCCCTGGCTCAAACAAGCGGACTTGGTGATTGGTGACTTTGAAGGAACTGTGAACAAGGACCATTATTTGGCAGGTTATCCTCTTTTTAATGCACCTGGTGAGGTAATGGATGCGATCAAGGATGCAGGCTATCAAGTTCTAGACCTGGCTCACAATCACATCCTAGATTCTCAGATAGAGGGAGTGGTCTCAACAGCTCAAGCTATTGAAAAGGCAGGAATGACACCCATAGGAGTTTACACAAAGGAACCACGGGACAAGTCTCCCCTTGTTATTAAGGAAGTCAATGGTATCAAGGTAGCTCTCTTAGCCTATTCCTATGGCTTTAATGGCATTGAACAATCCATTTCCCAAGAGGACTATAATAACTACTTGTCTGACTTAAACGAAGACAAGATGAAGGCAGAAATCGAGCGTGCAGAGAAAGAAGCGGATATTACTGTTGTCATGCCTCAGATGGGAATTGAGTACCAGCTAGAACCAACGGAAGAACAGAAAACACTGTACCATAAGATGATTGACTGGGGAGCAGATATTATCTTTGGAGGGCATCCTCACGTCGTTGAACCTGCTGAAACAGTTGAAAAAGATGGTGACAAAAAACTGATCATCTACTCCATGGGAAATTTCCTCTCAAATCAGCGCATTGAAACCATGCAAGATGAGGAAAATGCCAAGTGGACGGAACGCGGTGTTCTCATGGATGTGACCATTAAGAAAAAAGATGGCAAGACTAGGATTGAAACGGCCAAAGCGCATCCTACTTGGGTCAATCGAACACCCAAAGGAACTTACTCTCCAGAAGGCTATCCGCTCTTCCTCTATCAGACCTATATCCTAGAGGACTTCATCGAGGGAGGCAGTCATCGTGACAAGTTGGACGAAGCGACCAAGGAACGAATTGACACGGCCTATAAAGAAATGAATGAACATGTAGGGTTGAAGTGGTAGGCACTTGCCCTAAAGGAGACGTGATGACGATTAAATTGATTGCAACGGATATGGATGGAACCTTGCTAGACCCGAGGGGGCAGCTAGATCTGCCCCGCTTGGAAAAGATTTTAGATCAGCTGGATCAAAGGGATATCCGTTTTGTCATTGCGACGGGGAATGAAGTCCATCGGATGAGGCAATTATTAGAACACTTAGCGAGTCGAGTAGTCCTTGTTGTTGCCAACGGTGCGCGGATATTTGAGTATGATACATTACTTCAGGCTCAGACTTGGGATGATGCTATGGTTGACAAGGCTCTCCTTCATTTTAAAGGGAGGGAGTGTCGAGATCAGTTCGTTGTTACCAGTATGAATGGGAGTTTTGTCAAGGAAGGAACGGTTTTTACAGACCTGGAAAAATTTATGACTCCAGAGATGATTGAAAAACTTTACCAAAGGACTAATTTTGTGGATGAACTAAACTCAGACCTATTTGGAGGAGTCCTAAAGATGAGCATGGTCGTTGGAGAGGAACGTTCTAGTTCAGTTTTGCAGGAAATCAATGACCTCTTTGATGGTCGTGTAAGGGCTGTTTCTAGCGGTTATGGCTGTATCGATATCCTGCAGGCTGGGGTTCACAAGGCTTGGGGATTGGAAGAATTACTCAAGCGCTGGGATTTGACATCGGAACAAATCATGGCCTTTGGTGATAGCGAAAATGATGTTGAGATGTTGGAGATGGCTGGAATTGCCTATGCTATGGAAAATGCTGATGATGAGGCCAAGGCAGTTGCAACTGCCCTAGCTCCAGCTAACAGCCAAGGGGGCGTTTATCAGGTCCTAGAAAATTGGTTAGAGAAAGAGGAATAAGGTGGCAGTACAGTTATTAGAAAATTGGCTCCTAAAAGAGCAAGCAAAAATTCAAACCAAGTATCGTGAACTTAATCAGATTTCTCTTTTAGAACCAGATATGATTTTTATCGGCGATTCGATTGTAGAATACTACCCTTTGCAAGAGTTAGTTGGGACTACCAAGACGATTGTTAATCGAGGCATCCGAGGTTACCAGACGGGGCTTCTACTAGACAATCTTGATGCCCATCTTTATGGTGATGCTGTCGATCAAATTGTTCTCTTGATTGGGACAAACGATATCGGAAAAGATGTTTCCATGAATGAAACCTTGGATAATCTTGAGCGTGTGATCCAATCGATTGCCCGAGAATATCCGCTGTCACAAATAAAGCTTGTTTCTATTTTGCCAGTCAATGAAGGAGAAGAATACAAGCAGACAGTATATATTCGTACCAATGAAAAGATCAGAGAATGGAATCAAGCCTATGAGGCTCTAGCTTCCGCCTATATGCAAGTAGATTTTCTACCAATTTATGATAGTTTGACAGATTCAGAAGGACAACTTCAATCAGCCTATACAACGGATGGTCTCCATCTAAGTGTAGCTGGTTATCAAGCCTTATCAGATGCTTTGAAAACGTATCTTTTCTAAAGAATTGGCTTGATTTTGCATTTTTTATGAAGATAGGTTATAATAGTTCTAACATCCTGGGGTCGTTACGGATTCGACAGGCATTATGAGGCATATTTTGCAACCCGTGTGGCGACGTAAACGCTCAGTTAAATATAACTGCAAAAAATAACACTTCTTACGCTCTAGCTGCCTAAAAACCAGCAGGCGTGACCTGATTTGGATTGCTCGTGTTCAATGACAGGTCTTATGATTAGCGAGATACGATCAAGCCTTGTCTAGTGGTTTGATAAGAGATTAATAGACTCGCAGTTCCTAGGCTTGAGTTATGTGTCGAGGGACTGTTAAAACAATACATAACCTATGGTTGTAGACAAATATGTTGGCAGGTGTTTGGACGTGGGTTCGACTCCCACCGGCTCCATTATGAACAGGAATACAGTAGATTTTTTCCAAATTATATCCTTTGTTGTATTCTATTTGTTTTAGTTTGTTAGTGGAGAATTACTCAAGAGGCTGAAGAGGACGGTTTGCTAAATCGTTAGGTCGGGTAACCGGCGCGAGGGTTCGAATCCCCCATTCTCCGTTAGATGAACCCAGTGTTTTTCTAAACAAAGCTACTTGGAGGTGGTCTCCAAGAGTAAATTTTTCATAAAGAGGTGAAACATGAAAAAGATTAAGTTACTAAGTATCTTAGCACTCTCAACAGTTGTCTTGGGTGCATGTTCTGCATTGTCTAATCAGTCATCTGAAGCTTCTTCTGATAACAAGGAGAAAACGGAACAAGTTGAGAAAAAGGATGAAGCAGCGGAAGTTAAAGAGAAAGTCACAAAAGATGCTGAGATTCTCTTAGACTCAGTTCTGACTAGCGACTCTGCACGATTTAAGAAGATTTATGGTGAAACCTATGAAAAATGGACTGACGCCGTTATTGCAGTTCAAACAAGTGAAAAAATTAAAGATGATGGTCTCTCACCTGCATCTACATATTCTGTAAAATGGCATGATGATTTCCCTATTGAAACTCCAGAAGAAACAATTTCAGGTTTCTTGAAAATGAGACGTAGACTATACCAAGATATTGGTTCTTATTCAGTTAAAGATGTGAAGGTAGATGAATCCGGTAATACAGCAACTGTTACTTTCAACTCTAAAAAACTACACTCTAAGGGTTTGGCTTCTTCTACAAGGGAAGTTCTCACTACTCTAATTGGAGGTGTTGACAATCTAGCTAAGTACAATCAAGCTGGATCAAATGTTGATATTAAACGTTACCAAACATTGATCTCTTACTGGATTTTCGAGCATCTTTTCAAGAAGGATTTCACTGCCTATACTGACGTAGATCCTAACCTAGCTCACACACCATTTACTACAGGAGATTTTGATACTGAAATCAAATTAACCAAGGACAAAGATGGAAACTGGCTGATTTCTCAAGAAGATTACCGTACTCTAGCATCTGAGTTACTTGACGACACAGAAGGATATGACAAGATTGTTCGCAAGAACTCTACGAAATCGAACGATAAAGAAAAGTCTACAGACAAATCAACTGATAAATCAACAGACAAATCTTCAGATAAGAAAGATAAAAGCAATATCTAATCATCTGATTTAAAAATACAGCAAGTAGCTCTCTAAGGGCTACTTGTTTTTTTGAAGAAATCAAGAAAATAAAGATGAATCTAGGATAAGGCAGGAGACAGAAAAATGTGGCTTGATAGTTAGAGTAAGGCAGCCTTTCTTTTCTATATACTGTTCTTAAAACGATAAAAAAACTGCATTGAGGTGCAGTTTTTCTGTTTTGCTACGGAAGACATGGGATTCGAACCCACGCACGTTGTTACACGCCTACCGCGTTTCCAACACGGCCTCTTAAGCCTCTTGAGTAATCTTCCAATACTTACTCAAATAGTCTACCATAAAGCCACTTATCTTGCAATAAAAATTTTGGAAATAAGAAAAATGATAGAATTTGAAAGAAAATGATAAAAAATGCTTGACTTTGATAGAAATTGTGCTAGAATGAATAGTGTAAACGATAACAGGAGGTGATTTGGTGTTAAAAACTGAGCGGAAGCAACTGATTTTAGAGGAGTTAAATCAACATCATGTAGTTTCCCTAGAAAAATTGGTTAGTCTATTAGAAACATCAGAATCAACGGTACGAAGAGATTTGGATGAGTTGGAGGCAGAAAACAAGCTTCGCCGTGTGCATGGTGGAGCAGAATTACCCCACTCCTTGCAGGAAGAAGAAACCATCCAAGAAAAATCTGTCAAAAACCTTCAAGAGAAGAAGCTACTGGCTCAAAAAGCAGCCTCTCTTATCAAGGAACAAGATGTTATCTTTATTGATGCTGGAACGACAACTGCTTTTTTAATCAAGGAATTGGTTAATAAGAATATCACAGTTGTGACCAACTCCATTCATCATGCGGTTCAGTTGGTTGAAAAACAGATTCCAACTGTCATGGTTGGAGGAAGTGTCAAGATGGCAACAGATGCATGTATCGGCGGTGTTGCTCTTAACCAAATCAATCAATTGCACTTTGACCGTGCCTTTATTGGGATGAATGGTGTAGACGATGGTTATTATACGACTCCTGATATGGAGGAGGGAGCTGTGAAACGTGCCATTTTGGAGAATGCCAAACAAACCTATGTCTTGGTGGATTCGTCTAAGATTGGACAAACTTGCTTTGCCAAGGTAGCACCACTTAAACGCGCTATTGTCATCACAAGTCAAGGGCATGAGCTCTTGCAGGCTATTAAGAAGAAAACGGAGGTAATAGAAGTATGATTTATACAGTCACACTCAATCCATCCATTGACTATATCGTGCGTTTGGACCAAGTCCAAGTCGGTAGTGTCAATCGTATGGACAGTGATGATAAGTTTGCTGGTGGGAAAGGAATCAATGTCAGTCGAGTTTTGAAACGCTTGGGTATTCCAAATACAGCGACTGGATTTATCGGAGGTTTTACTGGTAAATTTATCACAGATACTTTGGCAGAAGAGGAAATCGAAACGCGTTTTGTTCAAGTAGCAGAAGATACTCGTATCAATGTCAAGATTAAAGCAGACCAAGAAACAGAAATCAACGGAACGGGTCCAAATGTGGAACCAGCTCAGCTAGAAGAATTGAAAGCTATTTTGTCTAGTCTGACAGCAGATGATACGGTGGTGTTTGCAGGTTCGAGTGCTAAGAATCTAGGCAATGTTATCTATAAGGATTTGATTGCCTTGACACGCCAGACTGGTGCGCAAGTGGTTTGTGACTTTGAAGGACAGACCTTGATTGATAGTTTGGACTACCAGCCACTTTTGGTTAAACCAAACAATCACGAACTTGGAGCTATCTTTGGAGTGAAACTCGAAAGTTTAGATGAAATCGAGAACTATGCTCGAGAATTGTTAGCTAAAGGTGCTCAAAACGTTATCATCTCCATGGCTGGGGACGGTGCCCTCCTTGTCACATCTGAAGGAGCTTACTTCGCAAAACCCATCAAGGGAACAGTGAAAAATTCAGTGGGAGCTGGTGACTCTATGGTGGCTGGATTTACAGGTGAATTTGTCAAATCAAAAGATGCAGTAGAAGCCTTCAAATGGGGAGTAGCTTGTGGAACAGCAACTACCTTCTCGGATGACTTGGCAACAGCGGAATTTATTAAAGAAACATATGAAAAAGTTGAGGTAGAAAAACGATGAAAATTCAAGACCTATTGAGAAAAGATGCCATGTTGCTGGATTTGCAAGCAACTGAAAAAACAGCTGTCATCGAAGAGATGATTAAAAGTTTGGTAGATCACGGTTACGTGACGGATTTTGAAACCTTTAAAGAAGGAATTTTGGCGCGTGAAGCTCTCACTTCCACTGGCTTGGGTGATGGAATCGCTATGCCTCACAGCAAAAATTCTGCTGTAAAAGAAGCGACCGTTCTCTTTGCCAAGTCAAACAAGGGTGTTGACTATGAGAGCTTGGATGGGCAACCAACAGACCTCTTCTTCATGATTGCGGCTCCAGAAGGTGCCAATGATACCCACTTGGCAGCATTGGCAGAATTATCTCAATACTTGATGAAAGACGGTTTCGCTGACAAACTTCGTCAAGTAACATCTGCAGATCAAGTTATCGAACAATTTAACCAAGCTTCAGAAAAAGCTGAGGAACCTGTTCAAGTACCTGCTAATGACTCTGGCGACTTTATCGTAGCTGTTACAGCTTGTACGACAGGTATTGCCCATACTTACATGGCCCAAGAAGCCCTTCAAAAAGTGGCTGCTGAAATGGGTGTTGGTATCAAGGTTGAAACAAACGGAGCTAGCGGTGTTGGTAACCAACTAACTGCAGAGGACATCCGCAAGGCTAAAGCTGTTATCATCACAGCAGACAAGGCTGTTGAGATGGACCGCTTTGATGGCAAACCTTTGGTTAACCGTCCGGTTGCAGACGGTATCCGTAAGACTGAAGAATTGATTAACTTGGCTCTTTCAGGAGATGCTGAAGTCTACCGTGCTGCTAATGGAGCAAAAGCTGCAACAGCATCTAATGAAAAACAAAGTATCGGTGGTGCTTTCTACAAACACTTGATGAGTGGTGTATCTCAAATGTTGCCATTCGTTATCGGTGGTGGTATCATGATTGCCCTTGCCTTCTTGATTGACGGTGCTTTGGGTGTTCCGAATGAAAACCTTGGTAATCTTGGTTCCTACCATGAGCTAGCTTCTATGTTCATGAAAATTGGTGGAGCTGCCTTTGGTTTGATGCTTCCAGTTTTTGCAGGTTATGTTGCCTACTCTATCGCTGAAAAACCAGGTTTGGTAGCAGGTTTTGTGGCTGGTGCTATTGCCAAAGAAGGTTTTGCCTTTGGTAAAATTCCTTATGCCGCAGGTGGTGAAGCAACTTCAACTCTTGCAGGTGTCTCATCTGGTTTCCTAGGTGCCCTTGTTGGTGGATTTATCGCAGGTGCTTTGGTTCTTGCTATCAAGAAATACGTTAAAGTTCCTCGTTCACTTGAAGGTGCTAAATCTATCCTTCTCTTGCCACTTCTTGGAACAATCTTGACAGGATTTGTTATGTTGGCTGTTAATATTCCAATGGCAGCAATCAACACTGCTATGAATGACTTCCTAGGCGGTCTTGGAGGAGGTTCAGCTGTCCTTCTTGGTATCGTCCTTGGTGGAATGATGGCTGTTGACATGGGTGGACCAGTCAACAAAGCGGCTTATGTCTTTGGTACAGGTACGCTTGCAGCGACTGTTTCTTCAGGTGGTTCTGTAGCCATGGCAGCAGTTATGGCTGGAGGAATGGTACCACCACTTGCAATCTTTGTCGCAACCCTTCTTTTCAAAGATAAATTTACTAAAGAAGAACGCAACTCTGGTTTGACAAACATCATCATGGGCTTGTCATTTATCACTGAGGGAGCAATTCCTTTTGGTGCAGCAGACCCAGCTCGTGCGATTCCAAGCTTTATCCTTGGTTCAGCAGTAGCAGGTGGACTCGTTGGTCTTGCAGGTATTAAACTCATGGCGCCCCACGGAGGAATCTTCGTCATCGCTCTTACTTCAAATGCCCTTCTCTACCTTGCCTTTGTCTTGGTTGGTGCAATTGTAAGTGGTGTGGTTTATGGTTACCTACGCAAACCACAAGCATAAAATGGATTAGAATAGAAAGATTGTTACCATTTGGTGCAATCTTTTTCTCTATTCGAAAAGGCTGTGAAATATGGTATAATAGAAGAATGGCAAACAAGAATACTAGTAAAACAAGACGGAGACCGTCTAAAGCAGAACTCGAAAGAAAACAGGCTATCCAGAGGATGCTGATCTCCTTAGGAATTGCCTTATTGTTGATTATTGCAGCCCTTAAACTCGGTGCAGCAGGTGTCACTCTTTACAATCTCATTCGACTGGTGGTCGGAAGTTTGGCCTATGTGGCCATAGGTGGTCTCCTCATCTATCTTTTTCTTTTTAAATGGATCCGCAAGCAAGAGGGACTTCTATCAGGATTTCTCTGTATCTTCGCTGGCTTGCTCTTGATTTTTGAGGCCTACTTGGTATGGAAATTTGGCTTGGAGCAGTCAGTTCTAAAAGGGACCTTGTCTCAAGTTATGACGGACCTGACTGGTATGCGGGTGACTAGCTTCGCTGGTGGAGGCTTGCTTGGTGTTGGACTCTATATCCCCATATCCTTTCTTTTCTCAAATATCGGATCGTACTTTATTGGAGTCCTCTTGATTCTAGCTGGGGCACTCTTGGTTAGTCCTTGGTCTATTTATGATGTTGCAGCCTTTATTGGAGCTCAGTTCAGATCCTTCATGGAAAAACAGGAACAGAGAAAACAGGAACGCTTCATCAAGAGAGAAGAAGAGAAGGCTCGTCAAGAAGCTGAAGAAGCAGCCAGAATTCAGAGAGAACAAGAAGAACAGGATGCATTACCGCTTCCTCCTGTAGATCCTGAAACGGGAGAAATCTTATCAGAAGTACCAGACTACGATTTCCCACCAATTCCTGAGGAAGAGTGGATCGAACCGGAGATTATCCTCCCTCAAACTGATTTTGACGTTCCAGATGTGGAAGAAGATTTTGAGGATGAAGAGGTGCAGGTTGATTTTTCTACCAAAGAAGCTCTCGAATACAAACTGCCAAGCTTGCAACTCTTTGCGCCAGATAAACCCAAAGATCAGTCCAAGGAAAAGAAGATTGTTCGAGAAAATATCAAAATCCTAGAAGAAACCTTTGCTAGCTTTGGTATCAAGGTGACGGTGGAACGGGCTGAAATCGGGCCATCAGTTACCAAGTATGAAGTCAAACCAGCAGTCGGTGTACGGGTTAACCGCATTTCCAATCTGGCAGACGACTTAGCGCTTGCTCTAGCGGCCAAGGATGTTCGGATTGAGGCTCCAATACCTGGTAAATCCTTAGTCGGGATTGAGGTTCCTAACTCTGAAATTGCGACCGTTTCCTTCCGTGAGCTCTGGGAACAGTCTCAGACTAAACCAGAAAATCTCCTCGAAATTCCTCTGGGTAAGGCTGTCAATGGAACTGCTCGCACCTTTGACCTTTCCAAGATGCCCCACCTACTGGTTGCAGGTTCGACGGGATCAGGGAAATCAGTCGCAGTTAACGGTATTATCGCTAGCATTCTGATGAAAGCAAGACCAGACCAAGTCAAGTTTATGATGGTGGATCCAAAGATGGTTGAGCTATCGGTTTACAATGACATTCCTCATCTCTTGATCCCAGTTGTGACCAATCCACGCAAGGCTAGCAAGGCTCTCCAAAAGGTCGTGGATGAGATGGAAAACCGTTACGAACTCTTTGCTAAGGTTGGAGTACGAAATATCGCTGGTTACAATGCCAAGGTCGAGGAATTTAATAGCCAATCTGAGTATAAACAAGTACCCCTGCCTTTGATTGTTGTCATTGTGGATGAGTTGGCAGACCTCATGATGGTGGCTAGCAAAGAAGTAGAAGATGCCATCATTCGTCTTGGACAGAAGGCGCGTGCTGCAGGGATTCACATGATTCTCGCAACGCAACGTCCATCGGTTGATGTTATCTCTGGTCTTATTAAGGCCAATGTCCCATCTCGTGTGGCTTTTGCAGTTTCATCAGGTACAGATTCGCGAACCATCTTGGATGAAAATGGAGCAGAAAAACTGCTCGGTCGAGGAGACATGCTCTTTAAACCAATCGATGAAAATCACCCAGTCCGTCTGCAAGGATCCTTTATCTCGGATGATGATGTTGAACGCATCGTAAACTTTATCAAGGCGCAAGCCGATGCGGACTACGATGAAAGCTTTGACCCAGGAGATGTCCCTGAAAATGAAGGAGATTTCTCTGACGGTGAAGCTGGTGGCGATCCGCTCTTTGAGGAAGCCAAGGCTCTGGTTATCGAGACGCAGAAAGCTAGTGCTTCTATGATTCAGCGTCGTTTGTCGGTTGGATTCAACCGTGCGACCCGCCTGATGGAAGAACTCGAAATGGCAGGTGTTATCGGTCCAGCTGAGGGAACCAAACCACGAAAAGTATTGCAACAATAAAAAAATAGCTTCTTTCCAAATTTGGAAAGAAGCTATTTTGGTGATTACTGATTCGTTTTAGTTTCAGAACTCGTCGTATTTGACTGTGTTCCATTATCACTTGTTTCTTTATTTGTAGCTGGTGTAGAAGAGTCCTGAGTTGTTGTTTTCTGCTCTTCTTTTTTCTCCTCTTTTTTATTGGATTGAGAAGTTTCTTCTTGCGTGGTATTTTCTTTAGTAGAAGTGTTGTCCTTGTTAGGTGTAGTATTTTCCTGAGGGGATTCCTTTTGAATTTCCTTGACAACAGTTGTTTGAGTTGTCGTCGGTTCTTTCTTGTTGTTTTTGTTATTATCCAAAGCGTTCATGATGGTGATAGTAGCGGTGATTAGACCAAGGATACTACCGGTGGTAGCAATCGTTTTTTGAAAGACAGTAAATCCCTTTTTGATGTGTTCTGTTTTTGGTTTTGAAGTTCTACGATAGTTAGACATGATACTCTCCTTTAATTATGATTTATTATACCTCATTTCTTTAAAAAAATCTTAAAAAAAGAGAAAACTCCCTTTCTTGTCGCAGGTCTCTTTTCGTGATACAATAGAAGGAGTGATTTTAGAAAGCGTGAGAAAACATGATCTACTTTGATAATTCGGCGACAACCAAGCCTTATCCTGAAGCACTTGAAACTTACATGCAGGTCGCTTCAAAAATTGTAGGAAATCCGTCTAGTCTCCATCGTTTGGGAGATCAGGCAACACGAATTTTAGATGCTTCCCGGCAGCAAATTGCAGATTTGATTGGGAAGAAGAGTGATGAATTCTTCTTTACCTCAGGTGGTACAGAAGGAGATAACTGGGTCATCAAGGGGGTGGCCTTTGAAAAAGCCCAGTTTGGCAAGCACATCATCGTATCAACTATTGAACATCCAGCAGTCAAGGAGTCAGCCCTTTGGCTGAAAAGTCAAGGTTTTGAGATAGATTTTGCTCCAGTTGATAGCAGAGGATTTGTGGATGTTGAAGCATTAGCAGATTTGATACGTCCTGATACGACTCTCGTCTCCATCATGGCAGTTAACAACGAAATTGGCTCTATCCAGCCTATTGAGGCTATCTCAGAACTTTTGGCAGATAAGCCGACCATTTCCTTCCACGTTGATGCGGTTCAGGCACTTGCTAAAATTCCGACTGAAAACTATCTGACAGATCGAGTGGATTTCGCGACCTTCTCAAGTCATAAGTTTCATGGTGTCAGAGGTGTTGGATTTGTCTATATCAAGTCTGGTAAGAGGATCATGCCTCTTTTAACAGGTGGCGGTCAAGAGGGAGACTATCGTTCGACAACTGAAAATGTGGCAGGGATCGCAGCAACAGCCAAGGCCCTCCGTTTGTCTATGGAAAAGTTAGCTGTCTTTACTAGCAAGACGGGGCAGATGAAGGCAGTCATTCGCCAAGCCCTTCTGGATTATCCAGATATTTTTGTCTTTTCAGATGAGGAAGACTTTGCCCCTCATATCCTGACTTTTGGGATTAAAGGTGTTCGTGGTGAAGTCATTGTTCACGCTTTTGAAGACTATGACATTTTCATTTCCACAACCTCTGCTTGTTCGTCCAAGGCAGGAAAACCTGCGGGGACCTTGATTGCAATGGGAGTGGAAAAGGATAAGGCACAGTCAGCTGTGCGTCTAAGCCTAGACTTGGAAAATGATATGAGTCAGGTCGAGCAGTTTTTGACCAAGCTAAAATTAATTTACAATCAAACTAGAAAAGTAAGATAGGAGCATTTATGCAGTATTCAGAAATTATGATTCGTTACGGAGAATTATCAACCAAACACAAAAATCGTATGCGTTTCATCAATAAACTTCGTAATAATATTTCGGACGTTTTGTCCATCTATCCCCAAGTTAAGGTAACCGCAGATCGCGACCGTGCCCACGCTTACCTCAATGGAGCTGATTATACAGCAGTTGCAGAATCGCTCAAACAAGTCTTTGGGATTCAAAACTTTTCTCCTGTGTATAAGATTGAAAAGTCAGTGGACGTTCTGAAGTCTGCTGTCCAAGAGATTATGAAGGAAATCTACAAGGAAGGGATGACCTTTAAAATCACTAGTAAGCGTAGCGACCACAACTTTGAATTAGATAGTCGTGAACTGAATCAAACTCTTGGTGGAGCTGTTTTCGAGGCTATTCCAAACGTACAAGCTCAGATGAAAAATCCAGATATTAATCTTCAGGTTGAGATTCGTGAAGAGGCTGCCTATCTTTCCTATGAAACCTTTCGTGGAGCAGGAGGATTACCTGTGGGAAGTTCTGGTAAAGGTATGCTCATGTTGTCAGGAGGGATTGACTCACCTGTAGCAGGTTATCTAGCTCTTAAACGTGGGGTTGATATTGAAGCCGTCCACTTTGCTAGCCCACCTTACACCAGTCCAGGTGCCCTCAAGAAAGCCCACGATTTGACTCGGAAATTGACCAAGTTTGGGGGCAATATCCAGTTTATTGAGGTGCCTTTTACAGAGATTCAAGAGGAAATCAAGGCTAAGGCGCCAGAAGCCTACCTCATGACCTTGACCCGTCGTTTTATGATGCGCATTACCGACCGTATTCGTGAGGTACGAAATGGTTTAGTTATCATCAATGGGGAAAGTCTTGGCCAAGTAGCTAGCCAAACTTTGGAAAGCATGCAGACTATCAACGCTGTGACCAGCACTCCTATCATTCGTCCCGTGGTTACGATGGACAAGTTGGAAATCATTGATATCGCGCAGGAAATCGATACCTTTGAAATTTCAATCCAGCCTTTTGAGGACTGTTGTACAATTTTTGCGCCTGACCGTCCCAAGACAAATCCTAAGATAGAGAATGCAGAGCAGTATGAAAAACGCATGGATGTTGAAGGCTTGGTTGAGCGAGCAGTGGCTGGGATTATGATTACTGAAATCACTCCCCAGGTTGAAAAAGATGCTGTCGATGAGTTAATTGACAATCTCCTCTAATTATAAAATCCAGAAGAATTCAAAAAAATAAATGAAAAAGTTAGTTATTTATCCTTAAAATGGACAATTACTGACTTTTTTTCTATTTTTATGGTATAATGAGATAAAATTTTGAATATAGAGAGTTTTCTGACAATGAATCATTCCTACTTTTACTTAAAAATGAAAGAACACAAACTCAAGGTGCCTTATACTGGAAAAGAGCGTCGTGTGCGTGTGCTTCTGCCAAAGGACTACGAGAAGGACACAGACCGTTTTTATCCTGTAGTTTACTTTCATGATGGGCAAAATGTCTTTTACAGCAAGGAGTCCTATATCGGACACTCTTGGAAGATCATTCCGGCCATTAAACGAAATCCAGACATCAGCCGCATGATTGTCGTTGCTATAGATAATGACGGCATGGGGCGGATGCATGAGTATGCGGCTTGGAAGTTTCAAGAATCTCCTATCCCAGGCCAGCAGTTTGGCGGTAAGGGTGTGGAGTATGCCGAGTTTGTCATGGAGGTGGTCAAGCCTTTTATCGATGAAACCTATCGTACCAAAGCTGATCGCCAGCACACGGCTATGATTGGTTCGTCACTAGGAGGCAATATTACCCAGTTTATCGGACTAGAGTACCAAGACCGAATTGGTTGTCTAGGTATCTTCTCATCTGCCAACTGGCTTCACCAAGAAGCCTTTAACCGCTATATCGAGCGTAAGAAATTGTCGCCTGAACAGCGCATTTTCATCTATGTAGGAACAGAAGAAGCAGACGATACGGACAAGACCTTGATGGCTGGCAATATCAAGCAAGCCTATATCGATTCGTCGCTTCGCTATTACCGTGATTTGATTGCAGGTGGAGTACACTTGGATAATCTGGTCTTGAAAGTTCAGTCTGGTGCTATCCATAGTGAAATACCTTGGTCGGAAAATTTACCAGACTGTCTCCGATTTTTTGCAGAGAAATGGTAAGTTAAGAAAGGAGAAAGCCAATGCATATTGAAAACCTTAGCCACTGGAGTGGTAATCTTAATCGTGAAATGTACCTCAACCGCTATGGGCATGCTGGGATTCCAGTTGTTGTTTTTGCTTCATCTGGTGGCAGTCACAACGAATACTATGATTTTGGCATGATTGACGCCTGTGCTTCCTTTATCGAGGAAGGTCGTGTCCAGTTCTTTACGCTCTCCAGTGTGGACAGTGAGAGCTGGTTGGTCACTTGGAAAAATGGTCATGACCAGGCGGAGATGCATCGTGCCTACGAACGCTATGTGATTGAGGAGGCCATTCCTTTTATCAAGCATAAAACAGGTTGGTTTGATGGCATGATGACGACAGGTTGCTCGATGGGGGCCTACCATGCACTTAATTTCTTTCTCCAGCATCCAGATGTCTTTACCAAGGTGATTGCCCTCAGCGGTGTTTACGATGCACGTTTCTTCGTTGGCGATTACTACAATGATGATGCTATTTACCAAAACTCACCTGTAGATTATATATGGAATCAAAACGACGGCTGGTTTATTGATCGTTACCGTCAGGCAGAAATCGTCGTTTGTACGGGACTTGGTGCCTGGGAACAAGATGGTCTGCCATCCTTCTACAAGCTCAAAGAAGCCTTTGACCAGAAACAAATTCCAGCCTGGTTTGCTGAATGGGGACACGATGTCGCCCACGACTGGGAATGGTGGCGCAAACAAATGCCCTATTTTCTTGGACACCTGTATCTATAAAAGGAGTTGCCTATGAATTACCTTGTTATTTCTCCCTACTATCCGCAAAACTTCCAACAGTTTACAATCGAGCTAGCCAATAAAGGCATCACTGTTTTGGGGATTGGTCAGGAACCTTACGAACAACTAGATGAACCTTTGCGCAATGGCCTAACCGAGTATTTCCGTGTAGATAATCTTGAAAACATAGACGAAGTCAAGCGTGCTGTTGCCTTTCTGTTCTACAAGCATGGCCCAATCGACCGCATCGAATCTCACAATGAATACTGGCTTGAGCTGGACGCAACACTCAGAGAACAATTCAATGTCTTTGGTGCCAAACCAGAGGATCTCAAAAAGACCAAGTTTAAGTCTGAGATGAAGAAACTTTTCAAAAAAGCAGGCGTCCCTGTGGTACCTGGTGCTGTTATCCAGACGGAAGCAGATGTGGATAGAGCAGTTGAGACGATTGGTCTACCAATGATTGCCAAACCTGATAACGGAGTGGGAGCGGCAGCAACCTTTAAGCTTGAGACAGAAGACGATGTAAATCACTTTAAGGCTGAATGGGACCATTCAACCGTGTATTTCTTTGAAAAATTTGTCACTTCTAGCGAAATCTGTACTTTTGACGGACTTGTGGACAAGGATGGCAACATCGTCTTTTCAACGACTTTTGATTATGCCCATACACCACTTGATCTCATGATTTATAAGATGGATAATTCCTACTATGTGCTCAAGGATATGGATCCCAAACTGCGCAAGTATGGCGAGGCCATTGTCAAAGAATTTGGAATGAGAGAACGCTTTTTCCATATCGAGTTTTTCCGTGACGGGGACGACTACATTGCCATTGAGTACAATAACCGTCCTGCAGGTGGCTTTACCATTGATGTTTATAACTTTGCTCATTCCTTGGACCTCTATCGTGGCTATGCAACTATTGTCGCAGGAGAAGAATTCCCAGAGTCAGAATTTGAACCTCAATACTGTCTAGCTACTTCACGTCGTGCCAATGCCAACTATGTCTATTCAGAAGAAGACTTGCTTGCTAAGTACAGCCAGCAATTCAAGGTCAAAAAAATCATGCCAGCAGCCTTTGCAGAGCTACAAGGAGACTATCTTTATATGCTGACCACTCCGAGTCGCCAAGAGATGGAGCAGATGATTGTAGACTTTGGTCAACGTCAAGACTAATGAAAAGGATGAAAGGAGTTTGACTTCTTTTGTCCTTTTCTTAAAGATAAGTTAAATAAAGCGTTTTCCATAGATTCTTTTAGAAAAGATATTGCTAAAAGGGCTAAAAATTGATAGAATAAGGATTGTCTAAAAAAATTTAAGGAGAATCTATCAAATGGATTTTACATGGGCTATTAAATATGCCACAGAATTCTTGGGAACTGCTATTTTGATCATTCTTGGTAATGGTGCAGTTGCTAACGTTGAACTTAAAGGTACGAAAGGTCACCAAAGTGGCTGGCTCGTTATCGCGGTTGGTTACGGTATGGGGGTTATGATCCCAGCCTTGATGTTTGGTAACGTATCTGGTAACCACATCAACCCAGCTTTCACTCTTGGACTTGCTGTTAGTGGTCTTTTCTCTTGGGATCAAGTTCCATTTTACATCCTAGCACAAGTTTTGGGAGCAATCTTCGGTCAAGCTTTGGTTGTAGCGACTCACCGTCCTTACTACTTGAAGACAGAGAACCCTAACAATATCTTGGGTACCTTCTCAACAATTTCAAGCATCGACCACGGTACAAAAGAATCACGTTTTGCAGCTACTGTTAACGGCTTCCTCAATGAGTTTGTAGGTTCATTTGTTCTTTTCTTTGCAGCACTTGGTTTGACTAAAAACTTCTTTGGTGCTGAGGTTCTTCAATACATGAAACAAATGGCTACTCAAGCTGGACAAACTGTTGATTTAAGTGAATTGGCAGTGAAAGCTCAAGTAGCTCCACATACAGCTGCTGGGATCTCAGTTGCGCACTTGGCACTTGGTTTCCTAGTGATGGCCTTGGTAACTTCACTTGGTGGACCTACTGGACCTGGTTTGAACCCAGCTCGTGACTTTGGACCACGTCTTCTTCACGAACTCCTTCCAAAATCAGTTCTTGGTCAACACAAGGGTGATTCAAAATGGTGGTATGCATGGGTTCCAGTTGTAGCTCCAATTGCAGCGGGTATTGCGGCAGTAGCACTATTTAAACTACTTTACCTATAAGAAATGAAACTGGGGAATCCCAGTTTTTTTGTTGTAAAATTTCTAAATAAAATAGATATGGCTTGTAAAATATTCGAAAATCCTTTAAAATAAAAGAGTTGGAGGAATTTATGAAGGTGAATGAGATTGTTCGGATCGTTCCGACTTTAAAAGTTAATAATCGAAAATTAAATGAAAGATTTTACATTGAAACCTTGGGGATGAAACCTTTGCTGGAAGAGTCTGCCTTTCTTTCCTTAGGTGATCAGACAGCTAAGGAGAGATTGATTTTAGAAGAGGCTCCAAGCATGCGAACACGCAGAGTTGAAGGGCTTAAGAAGCTAGCTAGACTCTTGATAAAGGTTGAGAATCCTTCTGAAATTGAGGCCCTTCTTTCTCAGATGAAGTCTTTTCCTCGTCTATTTAAAGGAAACCGAGGGTATGCTTTTGAGATTGTCTCTCCTGAAGAGGATGTGATTCTTGTTCATGCAGAAGATGATATAAGAGATTTGGTTCCACTGGAAACTGTTCCTGAATTTTATTCAAATACAAGTATAAAATACGTGAGTCAATTTGAGGTTTCTGTCGAGCTCCGTCTGCCTGAGGACAGGGAGAGTTTACTTGATTCAGAATTTGCGACTAATGCCATTACCTTTACTCAAGGGCAAGGTCCAGATTTGGCTGTTGAAAACAATGTTACCTGGGACTTGTCTATGCTGAAATTTTTGGTAAAGGATCTAGAGTTGACTAGTCTTCGTCAGAAATTTGAAGGCACAGACTATTTTATTCCAAAGTCTGAGAAATTCTTCCTTGGTAAAGATACCAATAAAATCGAATTATGGTTTGAAGAAGCATGAAGTGGACAAAAATTCTAAAAAAAATAGAAGATCAAATCGAGGCAGGGGTCTATCCCGGGGCCTCTTTTGCGTATTTTAAGGATGGAGAATGGAGAGAATCCTACCTAGGCTTGAGTGATCCAGAGCGGGGCTTGAAGACAGGGGCCGGTTTGGTTTATGATCTGGCTAGTGTGAGTAAGGTTGTGGGAGTAGGAACAGTCTTGACCTTCTTGTGGCAACAGGGGAAACTAGACATTGATCGACCAGTGGCGGACTTTTTAGCTGCATGTGATTACCCAGATATCACTATTCGTCAACTCTTGACCCACGCAACAGATCTGGACCCCTTTATTCCCAACAGGGACCAGTTAGGCTCTAAGGAATTAAGAGAGGCCATGTTTCATCTAAATAGACGTAGTCAGCCTGCTTTTCTATACTCGGATGTTCACTTTTTACTCCTAGGCTTTCTTTTGGAGAAAATCTTTGAACAAGACTTGGATCAGATTATTGAAGAACAAGTTTTGGAACCATGGGGCATGAAGGAAACAATGTTTGGTCCAGTGGAGTTTGCTGTACCAACAGTTAGAGGAGTAGAAGCAGGTGGTATCCACGATCCCAAAGCTCGTCTTCTGGGAAAACATGCTGGAAGTGCTGGTTTATTTTCAACTGTTAAGGATTTGCAAATCTTTCTGGAACATTACTTGAAAGATGATTTTGCTGAAAACCTAAGTCGAAATTACTCTCCCTTAGAGGATGAAGAGCGTTCGCTAGCTTGGAATCTGGAAGGAAACTGGCTTGATCATACGGGCTATACAGGTACCTTCATCATGTGGAATCGAGAGAAACAAGAAGCCACCATCTTTTTATCCAATCGAACCTATGAGAAGGATGAACGTGTGCAGTGGATAATCGATCGAAACCAAGTGATGGAAATGATTCGTCAAGAAGAGTAGGGGGAAGAATGTCAAAAACCGTAAAAGGAACTCTATTTACAGTAGTTGCAGGGATTGCTTGGGGTTTGTCTGGAACCAGTGGCCAATACCTGATGGCACACGAGATTTCGGCTCTAGTCTTGACCAATCTGCGGCTCATTATTGCAGGATTGGCTCTGGTTTTTTTAACTTATGCTACCGCAAAGGATAAACTCCTTGCTTTTTTAAAAGACAGAAAAAGCCTTTTCTCTCTCTTGTTATTTGCCTTATTTGGACTTTTCTTAAACCAGTTTGCCTATCTTTCTGCCATTCAGGAAACCAATGCTGGAACGGCGACGGTTCTCCAGTATGTTTGTCCTGTTGGGATCTTGATTTATACTTGTATCAAGGACAAGGTAGCACCGACTCTGGCTGAGATTATTTCAATTTGTCTAGCAATTGGAGGAACTTTTCTTATCGCGACGCATGGGAAAGTCGACCAGTTGTCTGTCACACCCCTAGGTCTGTTCTGGGGCCTCTTTTCAGCCTTGACCTATGCCCTCTATATTATCCTTCCCATCGCTTTGATTAAGAAGTGGGGAAGTATGTTGGTGATTGGTGTAGGAATGGTTATTTCTGGTGTAGTGGCTATTCCCTTCACAGGAGTCTTACAGGCCAGCATACCAACCAGCTTAGATTTTCTCTTTGCATTTGCTGGGATTATCGTCATCGGAACGGTTTTTGCCTATACAGCTTTCCTAAAGGGAGCTAGTCTGATAGGCCCTGTTAAGTCTAGTTTATTGGCTTCCATAGAGCCAATTTCAGCCGTTTTCTTTGCCTTTCTGATTATGAAGGAACAGTTTTATGAGATTGATTTTGTCGGTATGGCCATGGTTTTACTAGCCGTGACCATTATTTCATTGAAAGATTTACTGTTGGAAATAAAGAGTAAGTAATTAAAAAATCCACTCAATCGAGTGGATTTTTTGTGTATAGATGATTAGTCTTTATTTTCGTGTGGCAAAATCAAGTTCAAGATGATTCCTGTCATGGCTGATAGAGCAGTACCTGAAAGTGTAACTGGCCCAAGTTTGAGGATGGCTCCCCCAAGTCCAAGTACTAACATGGCACTAGCAATGATGAGGTTACGCATTTGACTGAAGTCAACGCGTTCTTTAATCAAAACTTTCAAACCATTGCTGGCGATAACTCCGTAGAGAAGGATGGACATGCCACCAAGCACAGCATTTGGAATGGTTGAAATCAAGGCAGTGAATTTCCCTAGGAAGCTAAGAGCAATGGCGATGAAGGCCGCGTTACGGATAACAGAGACAGAAGCGATACGAGTCATCCCAATAACCCCTGTATTTTCTCCGTAAGTCGTATTAGCTGGTCCACCGAGGAAGGCTGATACAGATGTCGCGATACCATCACCAAGAAGCGTACGGTGAAGTCCTGGTTCTTTCAGGAATTGACGGCCACAGATTTGGCTTAAAACTGTGTGGTCTCCGATGTGTTCTGAAATGGTTACAATAGCGATTGGCAAGATGGCGATTGTTTCAGGACCGAAGTACAAGTTGTACTCTTTAAAGGCTCCACCTGTACTAAATGGCAAGTAGAAACCAGGAATTTCAAACCAATTGGCTTGAAGGACTGGGGTAAAGTCAACCAAACCAAGCATCATAGCGAAGATATAACCACCGATGATGGCAAAGAGGAAAGGAATGATACGAAGGAAACCTTTTCCTTTTGTATTGATAAAGGCCGCAATCAAGAACGTAACAACGGCTACAAGGGCGTTTTTCCAGTTTCCGTCTGCTACAAGTCCAGCATTCGTTACAGCAGAACCAGCAAGACCAAGACCGATAACGATAATCATAGGTCCGATAATGATTGGTGGCAAGAGTTTATCAATCCATTTCGTACCTGCAAAACGAACACTTGCTGCTACAAGGACATAGACCAAACCAGTCAAGATAACCCCAGTTTGAGCAGCAGAGACATCGCCTCCCATTTCTTTCATGGCTAGAGACATAGCCGTGATAAAGGCGAATGAAGAACCTAGGTAAACTGGAACCTTAAAGCCAGTAGAAATCATGTAGATAAGTGTTCCAATACCGGATGCAAAGAGAGCAACCGATACGGGCATTCCCAAAATTAAGGGAACGAGAATGGTTGCACCAAACATGGCAAATACGTGCTGGAAGCTTAGAAGAATACCTTTACCAGCAGAAGGACGTTGATCAACGTCTAGTAACAAGTCAACAGTTGATTCCTGTTTCATAAAAACCTCACTTTTGGGCACCAAAAAAGAGCCCATTATTTTGCAGCAATAGGCCCTCAGAGTAAGACTTTTTAAAAAATAGCTATCTTTTAAAAATTTATATAAATCTGCGCCTTCGTCACCTCACAGGATGACATTAAAAACCTTTGCTTGGGATAGTATAGCAGAAAAAATTCGTTTTGTAAACGAATTTTTCCCGAGCCTAGAAATGCGAAAGCGAGGTTTGATTTTATAAATCATTTTTTCCCGAGCCCGGAAATGCGAGAGCGAGGTTCGTTTTGTAAACGAATTTTTCCCGAGCCTAGAAATGTGAGAGCGAAGTTGATTTTGTAAATGGTTTTCTGAATTTTAAACAAGGGGCACCATTGTTTAAAGTGGGCGTTTGTTGGGCATGCCAGCCTTACGTGGATATTTATTTGGGGTTTCTTTTTTCTTTTCGACCACAGTGATGTAGCGCGGATTTCCATTTGGTAGGGCATAGCTGAGGTTGTCCTCTACCTTGCTAAAGAGGAGGTTGAGGGCATTCTTGGCTTCTAGCAATTCCTCAGGAGCATTGCTGGCCTTGAGTGCCAATAGTTTGCCACCAACTTTAAGGTAAGGAATTGTCAATTCAGACAAGATCTGCATACGGGCAACCGCACGAGCCGTCACCACATCAAACTGGGCACGGAAGTTCTTGTCTTGAGCAAAGTCTTCTGCCCGTCCATGGTAGAAGTGAACACCATCCAAATCCAACTCCTGAGCCAAAAGCTGAAGGAAGTTGATGCGCTTATTGAGCGAATCAATGATGGTCACCTCCAACTGAGGATAGAGAATTTTCATGGGCAGACTAGGAAATCCTGCCCCCGCTCCGATATCAAGAAGTTTGATAGTTTCATTTGAAATCAAGCCTTGCAGAATGGGTGCAATCGAATCATAAAAATGTTTGAGATAAACTTCCTCTTTATCTGTAATAGCGGTCAGGTTAATCTTTTCATTCCACTCGACCAAGAGTTCAAAATACCGTTCAAATTGGTTCTTTTGCTGGTCAGAAAGTGGAAGATTTTGCTCAGCGAGCAAGCTGTAAAATGTTTCTGGTTTCATAGTACTTTCCTTCTCTAGTATCATCTTATTTTACCATATTCATTAAAATTTTGATATACTGGTAGTAATCTAAAAGCAGAAAGGAATAAGATTATGACTTGGATTATTCTTGGAGTTTTGGCTCTGATTGTTATTTTTGTGATTGTTAGCTATAACGGTTTGGTTAAAAATCGTATGCAGACCAAGGAGGCTTGGAGCCAGATCGATGTTCAGTTGAAGCGTCGTAATGATCTCCTTCCAAACTTGATTGAAACAGTCAAAGGCTATGCCAAATATGAAGGTTCTACCTTGGAAAAAGTAACAGAACTTCGTAGACAAGTAGCCGCAGCAACTTCACCAGCAGAAGCTATGAAGGCTAGTGATGCCCTTACCCGCCAGATTTCTGGTATCTTTGCAGTAGCAGAGAATTACCCAGACTTGAAAGCTAGTGCAAACTTTGTTAAATTGCAAGAAGAGTTGACCAATACAGAAAATAAAATTTCATACTCACGTCAACTCTACAACAGTGTTGTCAGCAACTACAATGTAAAACTTGAAAGCTTCCCAAGTAACATCATCGCAGGGCTATTTGGCTTTAAAGCTGCAGACTTCCTTCAAACACCTGAAGAGGAAAAGGCAGTTCCTAAAGTTGACTTTAGCGGTTTAGGTGACTAAGATGTTGTTTGATCAAATTGCGAGCAATAAACGAAAAACTTGGATTTTGTTGCTGGTTTTCTTCCTACTCTTGGCCTTGGTTGGTTATGCGGTTGGCTATCTCTTCATGCGCTCAGGTCTTGGGGGCATGATTATTGCCTTGATTATCGGCCTTATCTACGCTCTGACCATGATCTTTCAATCGACAGAGATTGTCATGTCTATGAATGGGGCGCGTGAGGTTGATGAGCAAACAGCCCCAGACCTCTACCATGTAGTAGAAGATATGGCCATGGTCGCTCAGATTCCCATGCCGCGTGTTTTCATTATTGAGGATTCTTCTTTAAATGCCTTTGCAACAGGTTCGAATCCGCAGAATGCAGCTGTCGCAGCCACTTCGGGTCTTCTGGCTATCATGAATCGTGAGGAGCTAGAAGCTGTTATGGGGCATGAAGTCAGTCATATCCGAAACTACGATATCCGCATTTCGACCATTGCTGTTGCCCTTGCCAGTGCCATTACCCTTCTGTCTAGTATGGCAGGACGGATGATGTGGTGGGGAGGCGCTGATCGCAGACGGAGTGATAATGATCGCGATGGAAATGGTTTGGAGATTATCATGCTTGTTATCTCTCTCTTAGCCATTGTTCTAGCACCTCTCGCAGCAACCTTGGTGCAACTTGCCATTTCCCGTCAGAGGGAATTTCTAGCGGATGCATCCAGTGTGGAGCTGACTCGTAATCCTCAAGGGATGATCAATGCCTTGCGTAAGTTGGAGGATAGCGAGCCGATGCATCACCATGTTGACGATGCCAGCAGCGCTCTTTATATTAATGATCCCAAGAAAGGTGGGGGACTACAAAAACTCTTTTATACCCACCCACCCATCTCAGAACGAATCGAACGCTTGAAACACATGTAAAAAAATCCAGAGAAGTCTCTCTGGATTTTTGCTATGTTCAACATTTATAAATCTTGTAAATCAACAACTTCCAAACCTTCCTCTGTCAAACGATAGATACTCGTACAGACCTCTTTTAAGAAGCGTCTGTCATGCGAAACAGTGATTAGACCGCCTGGATAGGAGGCAAAGAGTTTTCTGATTTTGGGTTGAGAAGTGGGAGAAAAATTACGTGTAGGCTCATCCAGAAGGAGAAAGTTTGGTTTGCGCAACACTAAATCCAAAAGTAGGAGTTTACCTTGTTGCCCGCCAGATAGGGAGCGGATTTGGTGGTGCATCTCTGGATAGCTGAAATTGAGACTGGCTAGGTGAGATTGGATTTTCTGTAGTTCCTCTTTTTGTCCAGTGTGGCTGAGGTAGGCTACTGGAGATAGATCCAATTGTAGTTTTTTATGGTAATCTTGTGGCATAAAACTAAGCGAAATCTCTCTTTTGGCGCTGAGCAGTTGTTGAAACTTGGCTAACAGAGTTGATTTTCCAACACCATTTGGCCCGATGATACCGATTTTTTCTTGGCCACGGACCGTTAGTCGTAACTCCTGAGCTAAAATACGCTCGCCAATGGACAAATTTTCTTTTTCCAGTTGGACTAAGACTTTAGAAGCCGCTAATGGTTGGATGTCTGAAAAGAAAAGTTGGATTTGTTCCTCTTCAAGTGGCTTTTGGGTCATGGACTGAGCTTCCTTTTCAAAGCGTTTTTCTTGAGAGAGAACAGTTTTCATCTTTTTAGCCAATAGGCGACCGGCAGTACTGTCTTTGGTAGCTCGAAGTGCAGTTTCTACATTTTGCTTGACGCGGCGATGTTTTTCCATGGTTTTGTCATAGGCTCTCTGGTCGTTAGCAGCTTGCTGGCTTTGTCTTGCAAAATTAGCCTTTCTCTGGTCACTGTAGCGATCATAGTCTAAATGCTCGACTAGTGTTTCCGCTTCTTTTCGATGCTTGACTAACCGCAAGTGGACAATAGTATCAGCCGTTTGAGAAAGAAAGTCTTCATCATGGGAAATGAAAATAACAGTTTGCCTAATCTTTCGAATCTGACCTTTTAGCCAATCAACCGTCTCAAGGTCTAGGTCATTTGAAGGTTCATCTAAAAATAGAATCTCAAAAGGTTTTGCTAACTCGTGAATGAGCTGAATTTTCAAAGCTTCGCCCCCTGATAGACTGCCAATTTCTTGGTCGCTAGCAAAACGGTCGCTATCAAAGCGCAACTCCTCCGCCAAACGATAAAGAATACTGTAGTCTAAATCAGCAGAATCCAAAAAGAAGTAGTCGTGTAGAGTCCTATTTTTCAGAATTTCAGGGATTTTTTGAGGAATGTATGCCAGTGATTGAAGGTCAGACTGGATGTCGCCCTTGATAGTAAAATCAGGTAATGCTTCCCCCATTAAAGCTCGTAGTAAAGTCGATTTACCATTTCCTTCTTCACCAATAATAGCAACCTTTTCCCCGTCTTGGATAGTCATGGTTAGGTCAGATACAAGGTCTCGTAGATCTTTGTTTTGCGTGATAGTTAGATGATTGATTTTTATCATATTGTTGCCCTTTCTAGAATGTCGATAGTGTATAACAAAAAGCTCCACTTTATCTAGTAGAGCCCAAAGTCACTGTCAAAACTCTGTTATCCTCGTTGAAAAACTCGTCAAACTAGCTTGGAGTTGTCTAACCCAACCCAAGAGGAGCATAATTTTCTAGTTTTTTGATTTTCAATGGGGACAAGATACTAGAAAATCTAGTATGAAAAGAGCACACAAAAAGAGACAAAAACAAGATCTACTAAATAAAGATTCTTTATTTGATAGACTTAGTTGTTCATGTCTCCCTTACCTCCGAGTATTAGTACCTCTATCCTATACCTTTAAGGAAATTTTGTCAATAGAAAATCCAAAATTCTAAACTCTAAAATCCAAAAACAGGTCCATAGAGAGTCAGTACGTGTTTGACATGTTCGTAGTGGAACTTGTCATAGTTGCGCCAAGCGGCGCGTGCTTGATCATTCAGTTTTAGGCTACCTAGTCCAATCAGAAGACTGGTACGTTGGTAAAATTTCTCGAGGTCGATTAAGATACTGTTGTCAATCTTTTCCGCTTTTTTAAGTTCCTTGAGAGTGGTGTTCAGCAGCTCTTGTAGTCGAAGATCATCGGCTGTTCCCTGTTTACAATTTTGGAAACTTTTATTTAACTCGGAAAGGAGTTGATAAGCTTCAGTGATGAGTGCTTTGTCTTCCATATGAGCATCCTCCTTGCTCTGATGTATTCTTGCCTATAGTATAGCACTAATAGGAAAGTTTGTCATAGTAAATATGTTAAAAAATGAGATTTTAATATCAAAGTTTGGGAGGCTGACTTATAGCCTTTTCATGGTATAATCAAGTGAGTACATCTTTATGGAGGAAAAATGAAGTTAAATATTCAAGAAATTCTTAAGCAGTCTGAAGGCTTGCACTTTGAACAAGCTTTAGACCTAGCAACAGACTTGCGTAAACGGAATCAAGAAATTTTAGATGTCAAAGATATCCTTGCAGTGGGGAAGGTGCAGTACGAAGACCGTCTGTATTTCTTAGACTATCAGTTGTCATATACCATTGTTCTTGCTTCCAGTCGTAGTATGGAACCAGTTGAGTTGGCTGAGTCTTATCCAGTCACAGAAGTTTTCATGGAAGGAGCGACCAACCAACTGGACCAGGAAGTTCTAGATGATGATTTGGTCTTGCCTATCGAAAATGGAGAAATCGACCTTGCTGAGAGCGTAGCAGATAATATCTTGCTCAATATCCCAATCAAGGTCTTGACGGCAGAAGAAGAGGCTGGCCAAGGGTTTGTGTCTGGAAATGACTGGCAAATCATGACTGAGGACGAATACCAAGCCCAACAAGCAGTCAAGAAAGAAGAAAACAGTCCATTTGCTGGCTTGCAAGGACTGTTTGATGGAGACGAGTAGATGGTTTTATCCAAGAAACGTGCCCGTCATGTCATTGAGGAAATAATTGCCCTCTTTCCAGATGCTAAGCCTAGTCTTGATTTTCGCAATCATTTTGAACTACTGGTTGCAGTGATGTTGTCAGCTCAGACGACAGATGCAGCGGTAAATAAGGCCACGCCAGGTCTCTTTGCTGCTTTTCCAACGCCGCAAGCCATGTCTGTAGCGACTGAAAGTGAAATTGCTTCACACATTTCTCGTCTGGGACTGTATCGAAATAAGGCCAAATTCCTTAAAAAATGTGCCCAACAGTTACTAGACGATTTTGATGGTCAAGTGCCTCAGACTCGAGAGGAATTAGAAAGCCTAGCGGGTGTTGGTCGTAAAACAGCAAATGTCGTCATGAGTGTGGGGTTTGGAATTCCTGCTTTTGCAGTGGATACTCATGTGGAGCGTATCTGTAAGCATCACGGTATCGTTAAAAAATCAGCTACACCACTTGAAGTAGAAAAACGTGTCATGGATGTTCTGCCACCAGAAGAGTGGTTAGCAGCTCACCAGGCCATGATTTACTTTGGACGAGCTATCTGTCATCCCAAAAATCCAGAATGCAATCACTATCCCCAATTATATGATTTTAGTAATGTTTAAGGGGACTCTGAAAAAGTTTTTGCTTGATTTTAAGGGTGCTTTGTGCTATAGTAAATGGTAACTAAATAGTCCTTTAAACCTGTCCCGTGAGGCAGGCAAGGAGCGCGATAAAGTAGAAGGGTGAAGTCTATACTGTTTGCAGTAGGGCTTACTTAGCTATACATTTCAAGTCTCCTTGTTTAAGGAGACTTTTCTTTTTGGAGGTTTGTCATGAAGACAAAAGAAGTTGTAGACGAATTGACTGTCAAACGAGCGATTACGCGAATTACTTATGAGATTATTGAGCGCAATAAAGATTTGAATAAAATTATCCTAGCTGGGATAAAAACGCGTGGTGTTTTCATCGCTCATCGTATCAAAGAACGCTTGGAGCAGTTGGAAAACATCACTGTTCCTGTTGTGGAATTGGACACCAAACCTTTCCGTGATGATGTTAAAAGCGGAGAAGATACTTCTTTGATTTCTGTTGATGTGACAGACCGTGAAGTTATCTTGGTGGATGATGTACTCTATACAGGCCGTACCATCCGCGCCGCTATTGATAATATTGTTGGCCATGGTCGTCCTGCGCGCGTGAGTCTTGCGGTGCTAGTTGACCGTGGACATAGAGAATTGCCTATCCGTCCAGATTACGTTGGGAAAAATATCCCAACCAGTCGTTCTGAAGAAATCATCGTAGAGATGACAGAACTTGATGGCCAAGACAGAGTTCTGATTACTGAAGAAGTTTAGAAAGCTGAAGGAGTAGCCATGTCAGAAAATCAACAAGCATTGAACCATGTGGTTTCCATGGAAGACCTCACAGTTGATCAAGTGATGAAATTGATTAAACGAGGGATCGAGTTTAAAAACGGAGCCCAACTTCCCTACGAGAACAAACCTATCGTATCGAATCTCTTCTTTGAAGATTCTACACGGACACATAAGTCCTTTGAAGTGGCAGAGATTAAGCTAGGATTGGAGCGACTGGACTTTGATGTGAAGACTAGTTCGGTCAATAAGGGTGAGACACTGTATGATACCATCTTGACCCTATCTGCTCTAGGAGTGGATGTCTGTGTGATTCGCCACCCAGAGGTTGATTATTACAGAGAGTTGATTGCGAGTCCGTCGATTACGACTTCCATTATCAATGGTGGTGATGGTTCGGGACAACATCCTAGCCAGAGCTTGCTTGATTTGATGACTATTTATGAGGAATTTGGCCACTTTGAGGGTCTCAAGGTTGCTATTGCAGGCGACTTGGACCACTCACGTGTTGCCAAGTCCAATATGCAGATTTTGAAACGCTTGGGAGCTGAACTGTTCTTTGCAGGACCTGAGGAATGGAGAAGTCAAGAGTTTGCGGACTATGGACAGTTTGTAACTATTGATGAGATTGTTGATCAGGTGGATGTTCTGATGTTACTCCGAGTTCAACATGAACGCCATGGAAGTGGAGCGGTCTTTTCAAAAGAAGGCTACCATGCTCAACACGGTTTGAACCAAGAACGCTATAATCGCTTAAAAGAAGGAGCCATTATTATGCATCCTGCTCCAGTTAATCGAGATGTGGAAATTGCTGACCACTTGGTTGAAGCTCCGAAATCACGCATTGTCCAACAAATGACCAACGGTGTCTTTGTTCGGATGGCAATCTTAGAATCCGTATTGGCGAGTAGAAACGCCAACTAAAACACAAGACGTTAAAAGACGCCAGTGAGCGTCCACGAGAGGTGAAAATATGACAAAAAGACTTCTAGTATTAGAAGATGGCACAGTTTTTGAAGGCAAGGCCTTCGGAGCAGATATTGATGTAACAGGCGAAATCGTCTTTAATACAGGGATGACCGGCTACCAAGAATCCATTACAGACCAGTCTTATAATGGACAAATCTTGACCTTTACTTATCCTTTGGTGGGAAACTATGGAATTAACCGTGATGATTACGAATCCATTATTCCAACTTGTAAGGGAGTCGTTGTTTTCGAAGAGGCGCGTAGAGCAAGCAACTGGCGGAACCAAATGACGCTAGATGAATTTTTGAAAGCCAAGAAAATTCCTGGTATTTCAGGGATTGATACGCGTGCCCTTACCAAGATTATCCGTAAGCATGGTACGATGCGTGCAACCTTGACTCACGTCGGGGACAGTATGGACCATGTGACGGACCAGCTCCAAGCAACAGTCTTGCCGACAGACAATATCAAACAGGTTTCCACTAAAACTTCCTATCCAGCTCCAGGAGTTGGTTTGAGTGTGGTCTTAGTAGACTTTGGTCTCAAGCACTCAATCTTACGTGAACTTTCTAAGCGTAACTGTAACGTTACGGTTGTTCCTTATTCAACAACGGCAGAAGAAATTCTCCACCTTAATCCTGACGGAGTTATGTTGTCAAATGGACCAGGTAACCCAGAAGACGTTCCAGAAGCACTGGACATGATTCGTGGTGTGCAAGGAAAAATTCCAATCTTCGGAATTTGTATGGGACACCAACTCTTTGCCATGGCAAACGGGGCTAAGACTTATAAGATGAAATTTGGACACCGTGGATTTAACCATGCAGTACGTGAGATTGCTACAGGCCGTGTAGACTTTACTAGCCAGAACCACGGTTATGCAGTCAGCCGTGAGGACTTGCCAGAGCATTTGATTATTACTCACGAAGAAATCAATGACAAGTCAGTTGAAGGTGTGCGTCACAGATACCAACCAGGTTTCTCTGTTCAATTCCACCCAGATGCAGCTCCTGGTCCACACGACGCAAGCTACCTATTTGACGAGTTTATCGAGATGATGGAAGCTTTTAAACAAGCAAACTAAGAACGAGTAAAAGCTCGTCGGAGAATTTATGTAACTGAACACGGACGGAAAGCTCGGAATTTAGAGAAACCAACTTGGATTGTCAATCCTTCCTTGGTTTCCTAAAATTCAATCGCTTTTTATTCGTCCTTTGTATCTTATTTAATGGCAACCCGAGAGTTGCCGAATAGAAAGGCAGGTCGTTTCTTATAGTCGCTATTGGGCGAACTAAAAACTCCCTGCACTAGATTTTTTATCGAAAAATATCGTTTCTCTAAAAAATCGTCGGAGAATTTATTTAATGGCAACCCGAGAGTTGCCGAATAGAAAGGAGAAGGGTGGTCCGTATTTGCTGAACTGAATACGGGCTACGGACGGTGCTAAAAAGATAGTTATTCCTAGAACTGATAGTTCTTCGTCATAACTCCTATTTTAGCTTTGTCCGCTTGACGCCCTTAATATCTTATAAATGCCTAAACGTACTGATATTCAAAAAATTATGGTGATTGGTTCTGGTCCGATTATTATTGGTCAGGCTGCTGAGTTTGACTACGCTGGGACCCAGGCCTGCTTGTCTTTGAAAGAGGAAGGTTATGAAGTTGTCTTGGTGAACTCAAACCCTGCCACTATCATGACGGATAAGGAGATTGCGGACAAGGTCTACATCGAGCCAATCACACTTGAGTTTGTAACTCGTATTCTCCGTAAGGAACGTCCAGATGCTTTGCTTCCAACTCTTGGTGGTCAAACAGGGCTCAATATGGCCATGGAATTGTCTAAGAATGGCATTCTAGATGAATTGGGTGTCGAACTACTGGGAACTAAATTATCTGCCATTGACCAAGCAGAGGACCGTGACCTCTTTAAACAATTGATGGAAGAGCTTGAGCAGCCAATTCCAGAATCTGAAATTGTCAACACAGTGGAAGAAGCTGTTGCCTTTGCGGCGTCAATCGGCTATCCTGTTATCGTTCGTCCAGCCTTTACCCTAGGTGGTACTGGTGGTGGTATGTGTGCCAACGAGGAAGAATTGCGTGAAATCGCTGAAAATGGGTTGAAATTGTCACCTGTTACCCAATGTTTGATTGAGCGTTCAATCGCAGGTTTCAAGGAAATCGAATACGAAGTCATGCGTGACTCAGCTGACAATGCCCTCGTTGTTTGTAACATGGAAAACTTTGACCCCGTTGGGATTCACACAGGGGATTCCATCGTATTCGCCCCTGCGCAAACTATGTCAGACTATGAAAACCAAATGCTACGTGACGCGAGCTTGAGCATTATTCGTGCCCTCAAGATTGAAGGGGGCTGTAACGTTCAGCTGGCCCTTGATCCACATAGCTTCAAGTACTATGTTATCGAAGTAAACCCTCGTGTATCGCGTTCGTCAGCCCTTGCTTCTAAGGCGACGGGTTATCCGATTGCCAAATTGGCTGCCAAGATTGCCGTTGGTTTGACCCTGGATGAGGTCATCAACCCAGTCACAGGTTCAACCTATGCCATGTTTGAGCCAGCCCTTGACTACGTCGTTGCTAAGATTCCACGTTTCCCATTTGACAAGTTTGAAAAAGGTGAGCGTCGTCTCGGAACTCAGATGAAGGCAACTGGAGAAGTCATGGCTATCGGTCGTAACATCGAGGAGTCACTTCTCAAGGCATGTCGTTCACTTGAAATTGGGGTTCACCACAATGAAATGCCTGAACTAGCAACTGTTTCGGATGATGCCTTGATTGAAAAGGTTGTAAAAGCCCAAGATGATCGTCTCTTCTACGTATCAGAAGCTATTCGCCGTGGTTACACACCAGAAGAAATTGCTGAATTGACTAAGATTGATATCTTTTATCTAGATAAACTCTTGCATATCTTTGAAATTGAGCAAGAATTGGGTGCCCATCCACAAGATCTAGAAGTCTTGAAAACAGCTAAACTCAATGGATTTTCAGACCGTAAGATTGCGGAACTCTGGGAAACGACAGCTGACCAAGTTCGCCAACTTCGCTTGGAAAACAAGATTGTCCCAGTTTACAAGATGGTTGATACCTGTGCTGCGGAGTTTGACTCTGAAACACCATATTTCTATTCAACCTATGGTTGGGAAAATGAGTCTATCAAGTCTGATAAGGAATCTGTACTTGTCCTAGGTTCAGGTCCAATCCGTATCGGTCAAGGGGTTGAGTTTGACTATGCAACTGTTCACTCTGTTAAGGCTATTCAGGCTGCTGGTTATGAAGCCATCATCATGAATTCAAACCCAGAGACCGTTTCAACAGACTTCTCGGTATCTGACAAGCTCTACTTTGAACCGTTGACTTTCGAAGATGTCATGAATGTTATCGATTTGGAGCAACCAAAAGGCGTTATCGTTCAGTTCGGTGGTCAAACAGCCATCAACCTTGCGGAGCCTTTGGCAAAAGCAGGTGTGACCATTCTTGGTACACAAGTTGCTGACCTAGACCGTGCCGAAGACCGTGACCTCTTCGAGCAAGCCCTTAAAGATTTGGATATTCCACAGCCACCAGGACAAACGGCTACCAATGAAGAAGAAGCGGTTCTTGCAGCTCGCAAGATTGGCTTCCCAGTTCTTGTCCGCCCATCTTATGTACTGGGTGGACGTGCCATGGAAATCGTTGAAAACGAAGAAGACCTTCGTTCTTACATGCGTACCGCTGTTAAAGCTAGTCCAGACCACCCAGTTCTTGTTGACTCTTACATCGTTGGGCAAGAGTGCGAAGTTGATGCCATCTCAGACGGGGAAAATGTCCTCATTCCTGGTATCATGGAGCATATCGAACGTGCCGGTGTCCACTCAGGTGACTCAATGGCCGTTTATCCTCCACAAACCTTGTCGCAAAAGGTACAGGAAACCATCGCAGACTACACCAAACGCCTAGCAATCGGCCTCAACTGTCTTGGGATGATGAACATTCAGTTTGTCATCAAGGATGAAAAAGTTTACGTTATTGAGGTCAATCCACGTGCCAGCCGTACGGTGCCATTCCTTTCTAAGGTAACTAATATTCCTATGGCTCAGGTAGCGACTAAGCTCATTCTTGGTCAAAGTCTTGAAGAACTTGGCTACCAAGATGGACTTTATCCAGAAAGCGCTCGCGTTCATATCAAGGCGCCAGTCTTCTCCTTTACGAAACTAGCTAAGGTAGACAGCTTGCTCGGTCCTGAAATGAAGTCAACAGGGGAAGTCATGGGTTCTGATACTACTCTTGAAAAAGCTCTCTATAAGGCCTTTGAAGCTTCCTACCTACACTTGCCAACCTTTGGAAATGTTGTCTTTACCATCGCTGATGATGCCAAAGATGAAGCCTTGGACTTGGCTCGTCGTTTCCAAAATATCGGTTATGGTATCCTTGCGACAGAAGGGACAGCAGCCTTCTTTGCTAGTCATGGACTTCAAGCCCAACCTGTTGGTAAGATTGGTGACGATGAACAGGATATCCCAAGCTTTGTCCGCAAAGGGAAAATCCAAGCGATCATCAATACTGTCGGAACCAAACGAACTGCTGACGAAGATGGTGAGCAAATCCGTCGTTCAGCCATTGAACACGGTGTGCCCCTCTTTACAGCTCTAGATACAGCTAATGCCATGCTCAAGGTGCTAGAAAGCCGTAGTTTTGTCACAGAAGCGATTTAGTTGAGAAAGAATTTTTACAGTTTTAAAGCCAGCGTTTTCTATCGCTGGCTTTTGCAATACAGAAATTGCTTATTTCAACCATCATTCTTTCCTGAAGAATCGTTCTAAATTGTGATATAATAAGGTAGAATTGGAAATGGAAAACTATTTTCATTATATTTTCAAAATTTCCATTAAGAAAATAGGTAAAGACAGATTAGAAAGTGTAAAATTCCGATGTCTTCTTACAAAAAAGTCTCTCTTTCTGAGATCAACCAATCTATTGAAACTCCTAATAACAATCATTTTTGGCAAAATCTAAAAGCTTTTTTAGGACCTGGAGCCCTTGTAGCAGTTGGTTATATGGATCCTGGAAACTGGATTACCAGCGTGGTTGGTGGTGCATCCTACAAATATAGTCTCTTATTTGTTATTTTGATTTCATCCATCATTGCCATGCAACTACAACAGATGGCTGGAAAGCTCGGTATCGTAACTAAGATGGATCTAGCACAGGCAACTGCACATCATGCTCCCAAATGGCTTCGCTATAGTTTATGGGTGATTTTAGAATTAGCTTTAATGGCGACCGACTTAGCCGAGGTTTTAGGCTCAGCGATTGCCTTAAATCTTTTATTTAAAATACCGATTATGGTCGCTATCCTCTTAACCGTTTTAGATGTATTTCTTTTGTTGTTGTTAATGAAATTTGGCTTCAAAAAAATTGAAGCCATTGTTACGACCCTTATTTTAACCATACTAGCCATCTTTACCTATCTGGTGGCTTTATCTAATCCGAGTATTCAGGGTATCTTTGGTGGTTATTTACCGACTCCAACATTATTTGAAACACCATTACCAGGTCATGAAAGCCAATTGACCTTGGCTCTAGGAATTGTAGGAGCGACAGTCATGCCCCATAATCTCTATCTCCATTCCTCTCTATCCCAAACAAGGAAAATCAATCACAAAGATAAGAAGGATGTTCGAAAAGCCGTGCGTTTTATGACCTGGGATTCAAATCTTCAGTTGTCCCTAGCCTTTATTGTCAATTCCTTGCTTCTCATTTTAGGGGCATCTCTCTTTTTTGGTCATGCATCTGAAATTTCAGCTTTCTCTCAAATGTACAATGCTTTACAGGATTCGACAATAGCAGGAGCGATAGCCAGCTCAACTCTGTCAACTTTATTTGCCCTAGCCCTCTTAGCAAGTGGCCAGAATTCGACCATTACAGGTACCTTAACAGGACAGATTGTCATGGAAGGATTTTTGCATCTGAAATTGCCTCAGTGGATTATCCGTATCGGTACCCGGATTTTTGCCTTGCTTCCTGTGATTATTGTTGCCGTCTTGTTTGGACATCAAGAAAAAACCTTGGATCAGTTATTGGTCTATTCACAAGTTTTTCTGTCAATTGCTCTTCCGTTTTCAATCTTCCCCTTAATCTATCTGACCTCTAAGAAGTCACTGATGGGAGAATTCACCAATGCCAAGTGGAACACCATCCTAGGTTACGCAGTTTCAATCATCTTGACCATTCTCAATATCAAGCTTCTTTTCGATATTTTTTAACCTCGTTTGAAATCAATTATAGTGTCAGCGTGAAGGTTGATAAAGAGAAAGTGGTAGTGGTTGGTTCATAAAAAGAAGTACAAAAAAAGAACAGTAGTAACTGTTCTTTTTTATCATTATTTGAGACCGTATTTTTTGTTGAAACGATCCACGCGTCCATCTGCTTGAGTGAACTTTTGACGTCCAGTGTAGAATGGGTGTGAGTCTGATGAAATTTCCACACGGATCAATGGGTAAGTTTCGCCTTCGAACTCAACAGTTTCGTTAGAGCGTTTTGTTGAACCGCTAAGGAATTTGTAACCAGTAGTTGTGTCCATGAAGACAACTGGGCGATATTCTGGATGGATATCTTTTTTCATTTTGCAATATTTCCTTTCTGCCATGGTCTCTTTGCGAGCCATAGATTGTTACCATACTAGTCTATCAGATTCTGATAAGTTTGGCAAGTCTTTTCCCTGATTTTATTAAAAATCTTGATAAAAAATCACTCCAGTGTTTACTGGAGTGAGGGTAGAAGAATGATTAATTCTCTTGATTTGGAGCTTTTTCTTCTTGTTGATTTTTTACTTCTGTTTCTTTTACTGGTTCTGCGTTTTCTTCTGCTGATTTAGCCTCTTTTTCAGTTTCAGTAGGTTCTGTTTCTGTTGGTTCGGCTACTGGCTCAGCTTCTGTTTTTGTTTCAGATTCAGTAGTTTCTTCTTTTACTGGTTCTGCGTTTTCTGCTACTGATTCAGCCTCCACATTAGCTGGTTCCTTAGCTTCTTCTGTTTGCTCGGTTTCCTCTTTAGCAGTCTCTGTTTTCTCAGCAGTAGTTTCTTCTTTTTTACGTTCTTGAGATTCTTTTTTGATTTCTTCGACTGCAGTTTTAACGGTAGAGCTTGTTACACGTCCGACAGTTTGAGCAAAATCTTTACCAGACTCAGCTAATTCAGTAAATGACTCTTTTGTAATTTTACCACCTGACATTGCCAAGAGACCAGTTACAACAAGTGCAATGCTAGCAAGAATAGCCAAAATCAAACCAAAGCCGATTGAAATGCCGTATCCACCAAAGTTAGACATGTATTTATTTACATTAAAGAGACTATTTAGTGTGACGAGAGTTGCAATTGCACCCGCAACAATGACACCAATTGAGAACCCTTTAGGCATTGCTTTATTCATGTTATTCAAGCACGCAAGAACAATAGACACAATAGCTGCGATAATGACAAACCACCCATCTCCTTGATAACCATTCACACTATAGGACCCAAAAGAACCTGCATTTAAACTAGCCCATGGCAAGAGTGAACCAAGGATGGCTACTCCAGCAGAAATGAGAATATACAAACGATTTTTTTCCATTATTATGTCTCCTTTTATTCAGTTTGATTTATTATACCATAAACTGAGGTACAAAGAAACCGTATATTTTAAGAATCTAGCATATAAAAGGCCAAGAAAATTCTTTCTTAGCCTTGGTGCATCTGTAGGGCCTCTTTTAGTTCTTTGTATATTTGTTCGTTTTCTTCTAGACTATAGGAATTGGCGCCACTGGCTAATGGATGCCCTCCCCCGTCGTGTCGTTTGGCAATTTCATTGATAGGGGTAATTTTACTGCGCATTCGCACACGGAAGTGCCCATCAGCTTGTTCAACAAAGATAGCCCAAGCCTTAACAGTATCAATTCGACCAGGTGCACCGACAATCGCTGCGGTTTCAGCGTCGGTAACATTGTACTGTTTCAAGATTTCTTGAGTAAGTAGAACGCGTGCAGCTCCGTTTTCATCAACTTCTAGATGGTCGTAGATGTAGCCTTGAAGTTTTGCAATCTTGAAGCTCATGGTATCCATTTGACGAGACAGTCCAGCAAAGTCAAAATCAATTTCTCGGAGCTGGCCAGCTATTCTAAAGGTACGAGCACTAGTTGAAGGGTAGAGAAAACGCCCTGTGTCCCCGACAATTCCTGCATAGAGAAGTCGTGCCGCTTCACTAGATAAAGCTAGCTGATTTTCTTGAGCAAATAATGCAATCATTTCACTAGCACTGCTTGAACTTGTATCCACCCAAGATAGGTCACCATAGATATCATCGTTTGGATGGTGATCGATTTTGATGGTGAAATCAGCTTGTTCGTAGCGTTTATCATCGATACGAGGACGATTTGCTGTATCACAAATAATAGCAAGAGCTTCGTGGTAGTCACTGTCTTGGACAGTATCCATTTCCGCCATCCATGTTAGAGTTGGTTCGTTATAACCAACTACTTTGATGGTCTTTTCTGGAAAATGGTGTGTGAGAAGAGCTTTCAAGCCCACTTGACTCCCTAAGGCATCTGGATCTGGTTTCATATGACGGTGAATGATAATGGTATCGTATTCTTTGATTTTCTCTAATATTTGCTGGCAAATTTCCATAAATAACCTCAATTCTTTCTCATTTCATTGTAGCACAAGAATTTTTATTTTTAAAATGAAAAAGATATGATATAATGGAGAAAGATAAATTGAGGAGGACGATATGGCATTAGCAAAAATTGTATTTGCCAGTATGACCGGTAATACCGAAGAAATTGCAGATATTGTAGCAGATAAATTGCGTGACTTGGGCTTGGATGTCGATGTTGATGAATGTACGACTGTTGACGCTTCAGACTTCTTGGAAGCAGACATCGCTATCGTTGCGACCTATACTTATGGTGATGGAGAATTGCCAGATGAGATGATGGACTTCTACGAAGACCTAGCAGATCTCAACTTGAATGGCAAAATCTACGGAGTGGTCGGTTCAGGAGATACTTTCTACGACGAATTCTGTAAAGCTGTTGATGACTTTGATCGCGTTTTTGTAGCGACAGGAGCAGAAAAAGGTTCAGAGTGTGTTAAAGTAGACCTTTCTGCCGAAGAAGAAGACATCGAACGTTTGGAACAATTCGCAGAAGAATTGGCTGCAAAAGTAGGATAAGAATCAAACTACACTGACTGGAAGAAGTCAGTGCGTTTTTTTATTAGTTATTTTGGGATTTTACTAGCCTATTTGGTAGCTTTTTGATACAATAATTCAAATAAAGGAGGAGATACTATGGATTTAGATATTATTCGGCAAGAAATTGATCAAATCGATGACCAAATCGTAAAGCTCCTAGAAGAACGGATGCACTTAGTTGAAGGGGTTGTTGCTTATAAGAAAGCATCAGGAAAACCTATTTTAGATACTAAGAGAGAAGAAGTTATTTTTGAGAAAGTCAAAAATCGAGTAGAAGATAAGCGCTATCAGGAGACCATTGTTGCAACTTTTTCAGACATTCTCAAACGTTCGCGTGATTATCAGGATCAAAATATCAAATGAAAAAAGAACAATTTTATCCGCTAGGAATTTTTCTAGCTGCAATGGTGGGAGGCCTTGTCCGCTACCTGGTTTCCACTTGGTTACCGGCCAGTCCCGACTTTCCTTGGGGCACCCTCCTTGTCAACTATCTGGGCATTTTCTGCCTGGTCTATCTGGTGAAAGGCTATCTGGTCTATAAGGGAACTAGTAAAG
>CAUQPD010000002.1:0-53676 GCA_963519935.1 uncultured Streptococcus sp. | reverse complement strand
ACGTGGAAATCTTTAGAAGCCATAGTTTGACTCTCCTTTAGTTATTTCTTTTTTGGATTATATGTGATAACCCTTACAAGACTGTATTATATCACCTTCTAGATTATTTTTCAAGTGTTTTATGGACTTTCTTCTATTTCCTTTCAGATAACTTGCTGAAAATCTTCTATTTATCTTACCAATATACAGTATATAGTTTTTTTGTTTTGATAAACTTTGATAGTTCAATGAAAACCCAATTTTACACTCTGACAAAACACTATATCTTGTGCTTTGTTTTTGAAACTGTAACTTTTTAGCACAAGATTTAGTTTAAAAAGTTTGACAAAGTTTTTTTTTCTGATATACTAAGAAAGTAATCAATTTTGAAAGAGGAGTTACGAAAATGGTAACCGTTTATTCTAAAAACAACTGTGTCCAATGTAAGATGACCAAGCGTTTCTTGGACAGCAACAATGTCACTTATCGTGAGATCAATCTCGACGAGCAACCAGAGTACATCGATCAAGTTAAAGAGCTCGGTTTCAGCGCTGCTCCTGTTATCCAAACACCAACTGAAGTCTTTTCAGGCTTCCAACCAGGAAAACTGAAACAATTAGCATAATCTTAGTACATCATCCAGAAGAAATTGCTTCTAGGGCTAACTTAGAAGCCTTTCTTTTGTAATTAGATAAGGGAAATTTTATGGGATTAAAACATCTTGAGGACGTGACTTACTTCCGTCTCAATAACGAAATCAACCGTCCTGTCAATGGACAAATCATGCTTCATAAAGATAAGGAAGCCTTGGATGCCTTCTTTAAAGAAAATGTAGTTCCAAATACAATGTTTTTTGATTCAATTACTGATAAAATCAACTACCTCATTGAACACAACTACATTGAAACTGCATTTCTTAAGAAATACCGTCCAGAGTTTTTGGAAGAATTGCATCAATTTATCAAGGACCAAAACTTCCAATTCAAATCATTCATGGCAGCATACAAGTTTTACAATCAATATGCCTTGAAAACTAATGATGGGGAATACTATCTTGAGAGCATGGAAGACCGCGTCTTCTTTAATGCGCTTTATTTTGCTGATGGTGATGAAGCTGTTGCGATTGATATCGCCAATGAAATCATCCACCAACGCTACCAACCTGCTACTCCTTCCTTTTTGAACGCAGGTCGTGCTCGTCGTGGGGAGTTGGTATCTTGCTTCTTGATCCAAGTAACGGATGATATGAACTCTATTGGACGTTCTATCAACTCAGCTCTTCAACTTTCACGTATCGGTGGTGGTGTGGGAATTAGCCTCAGCAACCTTCGTGAAGCGGGCGCACCTATCAAGGGTTATGAAGGAGCCGCTTCTGGTGTCGTACCAGTTATGAAACTTTTCGAAGACAGTTTCTCCTACTCAAACCAACTTGGTCAGCGTCAAGGTGCTGGGGTTGTCTACCTCAATGTCTTTCACCCAGATATCATCGCCTTCCTTTCAACTAAGAAAGAAAATGCCGATGAAAAAGTTCGTGTTAAGACCCTTTCACTTGGTGTTGTGGTACCCGATAAATTCTACGAATTGGCTCGTAAAAATGAAGAAATGTACCTCTTCAGCCCTTACTCTGTAGAGCTTGAATACGGTGTGCCATTTAACTACATCGATATTACTGAAAAATACGATGAACTGGTCGCAAATCCAAATATCCGCAAGACAAAAATCAAGGCGCGTGATTTGGAAACTGAAATCTCTAAATTGCAACAAGAATCTGGTTACCCTTATGTAGTCAACATTGATACGGCTAACCGTGCAAATCCTGTTGATGGTAAGATTATCATGAGTAACTTGTGTTCTGAGATTCTTCAAGTTCAAGAACCAAGCTTGATCAACGATGCTCAAGAATTCCTTCAAATGGGAACGGATGTTTCATGTAACCTTGGTTCAACCAACGTGGTCAACATGATGACTTCACCTGACTTTGGTCGTTCTATCCGTGCCATGGTTCGTGCTTTGACTTTCGTTACAGATAGTTCGCACATCGTAGCTGTTCCTACTATCGACCACGGAAATAGTTTGGCTCACACCTTTGGTCTTGGGGCCATGGGACTTCATAGCTACCTTGCGCAACAACTGATTGAGTACGGATCAGCTGAGTCAGTTGAATTTACAAGCATCTACTTTATGCTTATGAACTACTGGACCTTGGTAGAATCTAATAACATCGCGCGTGAACGTGGTATCACCTTCCACAACTTTGAAAAATCAGACTATGCTAACGGAAGCTACTTTGACAAGTATGTGACAGGCGAATTTGTTCCAAAATCAGACCGTGTTAAAGAACTCTTTAAAGATGTCTTTATTCCAAGCGCTGCTGACTGGGCTGAACTTCGCGACAAGGTTCAAGCAGATGGTCTTTATCACCAAAACCGTCTAGCTGTTGCTCCAAATGGTTCTATCAGTTACATCAACGACGTTTCTGCTTCTATCCACCCGATTACGCAACGTATCGAAGAACGTCAAGAAAAGAAAATTGGTAAAATCTACTATCCAGCTGCAGGCTTGTCAACAGATACTATCCCTTACTACACTTCTGCTTACGATATGGATATGCGTAAGGTAATTGATGTTTACGCTGCTGCAACTGAACACGTGGATCAAGGACTTTCACTCACCCTCTTCATGCGTAGTGATATTCCAAAAGGTCTTTACGAATGGAAGAAGGAAAATAAGCAAACCACACGTGACTTGTCTATCCTTCGTAACTATGCCTTTAACAAGGGAATCAAGTCAATTTACTACGTCCGTACCTTTACAGATGACGGTGGGGAAGTCGGTGCTAACCAATGTGAAAGCTGTGTGATTTAAGCATAATTTGAAAGGACTGGATTAATGTGGGTTAGAAATAGATACACTGGACCAGGTGGTGGTCTTTACACCGGACCAGGTGGTGGTCTTTACACTGGGCCAGGTGGTGGTGCTTACACTGGACCAGATGGTGGTCTTTACACTGGGCCAGGTGGTGGTCTTTACACCGGACCAGGTGGCGGTCTTTACACTGGACCAGGTGGCGGTCTTTACACTGGACCAGGTGGCGGTCTTTACACTGGACCAGGTGGTGGTCTTTATACTGGACCAGGCGGTGGTCTTTACACTGGGCCAGGTGGCGGTCTTTACACTGGGCCAGATAGTTCTCCATATATGAGTAATATTCCACCATTAGAAGTTTTTCTAAAAGAACTCGAAAAGAGAAATTTACATCATTACGCAAATATCATTAAAAAGCATTTGCATTAACAAAATATATAGGAGAAATTTTACAAAATGGAAACTTACTACAAAGCCATTAACTGGAATGCCATCGAAGATGTCATCGACAAATCAACTTGGGAAAAGCTGACGGAGCAATTCTGGCTCGATACGCGCATCCCCTTGTCAAACGACCTTGACGACTGGAGAAAACTATCAAACAAGGAAAAAGACCTAGTAGGAAAAGTCTTTGGTGGTTTGACGCTTTTGGATACCATGCAATCTGAAACAGGAGTTCAGGCGCTTCGCTCAGACATCCGTACACCGCATGAGGAAGCTGTTTTCAACAACATCCAGTTTATGGAATCTGTCCACGCAAAATCTTACTCTTCTATCTTTTCAACCTTGAATACCAAGGCTGAAATCGAAGAAATCTTTGAATGGACCAACACTAACCCCTACCTACAAAGAAAAGCGGAAATTATCAATGAAATCTACCTCAATGGTAGCCCACTAGAAAAGAAAGTTGCCAGCGTTTTCCTTGAAACCTTCCTCTTCTACTCTGGTTTCTTTACACCGCTCTACTATCTCGGTAACAACAAACTGGCCAACGTTGCGGAAATCATCAAACTGATCATCCGTGATGAGTCTGTTCACGGAACCTACATTGGTTACAAATTCCAACTTGGTTTTAACGAATTGCCTGAAGAAGAGCAAGAAAAACTTAAAGAATGGATGTACGACCTGCTCTACACTCTCTACGAGAACGAAGAAGGTTATACTGAAAGTCTCTATGACGGTGTTGGTTGGACCGAAGAAGTTAAAACCTTCCTTCGCTACAATGCCAATAAGGCCCTTATGAACCTAGGACAAGATCCACTCTTCCCTGACTCAGCAGATGATGTCAACCCAATCGTCATGAATGGTATTTCAACAGGAACTTCTAACCACGACTTCTTCTCTCAAGTCGGAAATGGTTACCTCCTTGGTGAAGTTGAAGCCATGCAAGACGAGGATTACAACTACGGTTTGAACTAATTTGATCAATCATTCAAAATATCATGGTTTGTTTAAAACAACCATGGTATTTTTGTTTTTGTTTTATTTTGTTTTTTTCTATTTGATTGATTGAGCGTTTTATGGTAAGATAATAATAGTAGAAATCGAGGTGATAAGGATGCTAAAGCAAGAAAAACTAGATAGTATTCTAGAAGCAGTAAACACAAAAGGCACTATTACTGTAAAAGAGATTATGGAGAGTCTTGATGTGTCAGATATGACAGCTCGCCGATATTTACAAGAACTAGCAGACAAGGATTTGCTGGTTCGTGTGCATGGTGGCGCTGAAAAACTTCGTACAGGTTCTCTATTAAACAACGAACGCTCAAACGTCGAAAAACAAGGCTTGCAGATTGCTGAAAAACAAGAAATTAGCCGTTTTGCAGGTCATTTGATTGACGAAGGAGAAACCATTTTTATCGGCCCAGGAACAACCTTAGAATGTTTTGCTCGTGAGCTCCCTATCGATAACATTCGTGTTGTAACAAACAGTCTTCCCGTTTTTCTCATCCTAAACGAACGAAAACTAACAGATTTGATCTTGATTGGTGGAAACTATCGCTCTATCACTGGTGCTTTTGTGGGGACACTCACCTTACAGGATTTGACCAACCTTCAGTTTTCTAAGGCATTTGTTAGCTGTAATGGTATTAAGGACAAGGCAATTGCTACTTTCAGTGAAGAAGAGGGCGAGGTTCAACGAATCGCCTTGAACAATGCCAATAAAAAATACTTACTGGCAGACCACAGCAAGTTTAATAAGTTTGATTTTTACACTTTCTACAATATCTCAGAGATTGATACCATTGTTTCAGATTCCAAACTGAGTCAGGAGACATTTGAAGATCTGTCAAAACAAACAACCATTCTTTTATCAAAACCATAAAAATTCCCCTGCCTTTTGGCGGGGAATTTTTGTTGAATTTTAATCAATAAGTTGTGTCTCAGCTAGTTTCTTGTACCAGTGAGCCGATTTCTTTGGATAGCGCTCCTGAGTTTCAAAATCAACATAGAAGAGACCGTAACGCTTTTCATAACCGTTTGACCATGAGAAGACGTCCATCAATGACCAAATGAAGTAACCTTTTACATTAGCTCCATCTGCAATCGCATCAGACAAAACTTCCAAGTGCTGCTTCACGTAATCAATCCGCCCATCATCGTAGACTGTTCCATCCACAAACTCATCTTTGTATCCGAGACCATTCTCTGTGATGTAGATTTTCTTGTAATTAGGATAATCTTTCTTCACGCGCATGATTTGATCATACAAACCTTGAGGATAGATAATCCAGTCCCAATCCGTACGTGGCACATAATCTGGAGCTACACGGCATCCGACTCCCTTAATCTGATATTTAGAGCTTCCTTTCTCACCTTTACCATTATGGATAATTTCAGTTTCTCCATCAAAGGCTTGCATCCAATCACTCATGTAGTAGTTAATTCCAAGGAAGTCGTTCAAGTCTTTTGCAGCTTCTAGCACAGCGAAGTCTTCTTCACGCAAATCTAAGCTTCCACCATTGACTGCTAAGATATGGTTGACACCTTCCATGGTTTCTTCGGAATATCGTCCTAGATAAGTCGCATCCAAAATAAATTTATTGTGGATGATATCTTCCAGCTCAGCAGCACGAACATCTGCTTGATTTTCAGGATCTAGAGGATATTTAGTAGGCAGGGCATGAACCACACCAATTTCACCTTTATAACCTTTATCTTTATATAACTTGACTGCACGTGCATGCGACACCATCATATTGTGGTGCGATTGGAAGACTTTGGCAAGGTCGTACTGAATACCTGGAGGGAATTTCCCAATCAAATACTGACCATCACCGATTGGTCCAATTTCATTAAAGGTTGTCCAATAGTTTACTTCTGGGAATTCTTCAAAACAGAAAGCCGCGTAGTCTACAAAGTGTTCAATGTTTTCACGGTTTAAGAAGTCTCCATTTGAATGTAGAGCTTCTGGCGTATCAAAGTGATGAAGAGTTACAAAGGGCTCAACATGCCGTTTGTGACATTCTGCAAATAGATTATGATAGAACTCAACCCCCTTGGCATTGACTTTCCCGTAACCAGTTGGAAAGATACGTGACCAAGCGATTGAAATACGGATACCATTGACACCATACTCTTCTGCAAGTTTGAGGTCAACTGGGTATTTGTGATAGAAATCACTGGCTGGTTCAGCAGTGTACCAGTAGTTATCTTTGAGGTATTTGTCCCAGGCAACTGGTCCTTTACCATCAGTATTGGTCGCACCTTCTGCTTGATAGGCTGCTGTTGCCCCGCCAAAAATAAAGTCTTTTGGAAGTGTTTTTGTCATTTGATTCACCTTTCAAGAAATAGAAATGAGATGGGGGTATAGTTGGGAGGAGTTCTTCCATCTCACTTCTTTGCTATTTACATTTTATTCTTCGAACTGCGCTTGAACAAAGGCAAGAGCGCCTTTTCCGTCACGAGTCAGTTTAATGTATTGGCCACCTTCTGTCTTGGCAAGTTTGATACCAAGTTTGTCGGTTTCGGCCTTCATGTCTTCAAAGTTTGAAGCTACTTGAGGAGCAAGGATAACCAGATCAAACTCAGGCAACATTTCACGGTGAGCTCCATAGCCACCAGCTGCTGCTTTAACAGGAACCTTGTACTCCGCAGCTGCCTTGTTTAGAGCATTTGCAAGGAGACCACTTGTACCTCCGCCTGCACAGAGAACGAGAACATTGGTTTCTTCAGTAATTGTGTTTTGCGCTGCTTCTACACCAGCTTTTTCAAGAATCGCATCTGCTTTTGCAGTATTGAAGTTTGCAGCTACTTTTTCTTTTAATTCATCATTGGCTTTACCAGAACGTTCTTCTTCAAGGATTTGTTCATCATAAACCTTGAGGAATGGATAGTAAATAGCTACGTCAACAAGAATTAACAAAGCAGCAAGTACAAATGACAAGAATTGGAAGTTTGTACCGAGAACAATACCGAGCGGACCTGGTGTTGTCCAAGGAAGGTTGGCAGTAAATGAGTTCATGCCAAGCGTTTCAATAAAGAATTTAAAGATCCATACGTTAGCAATTGGCGCAAAGATAAATGGAATAAAGAAAATCGGGTTCAATACAAGTGGTGCACCAAACAAGATTGGTTCATTTACACCAAAGAAAGTTGGAACTACTGAAGCACGTCCGATTGCACGGTTACGTTTTGATTTTGTTAACCACATGAACATGAATGGAACAACCAGTGTCGCACCAGTACCACCCATGGTAACGATAAACATTTGTGTACCAGAAGTAAGAATCTTGTCAGCGTGCATACCTTGTTGGAGAAGGTTCAAGTTTACTTCGGCATTTGCATAGGTAATAGCTGCGATTGCTGGCTCGACGATTGAAGGACCGTGGATACCAACAAACCAGAAGAAGGCAAAGGCACCAAAGATAATGGTAATACCAAGATAGCCATCAGCTGCAGAGAATAATGGTGCAAAGAATTTACCGATTGATTCAGCTACGCTTGCACCAACAAAATGACGAGCTAGTAAATCAAGAGCATAAAGTGAAACAACTGAGAGAGTGAATGGAATCACATCTTTAAAGACTTGTGAGATATTTGGTGGAACTTCGTCAGGCATACGAATAGTGACGTTGTTCTTAACACAAACCTTATAGATGGCTACGGTAACAAAGGCAGCAAGGAAGGCTGAAAGCAAACCTTTTGTCCCAAGGAAACCTGTCGCAAAGCCACCTTCAATCGGATCAGCTGCCAACATCAACAAACCAACAATCGCAGCCAAAAGTGTTGACATATAGTTGATTTGATTGGTTTTCTCCATGCTACGGTTTACTGAGTCGGTCAATGACTTAGCTGTTGTACCAGCTACCAAGAGAGCTAGAATCCCCATTGAATAGCTATAAGGTTTCATGAGGAGATTGACAACATCGTCAGACCATTTAAAGCCCCATGAGTTTGGTACAAAAGCAATCAAGATAAAGATACTTGAGAAGAGAATAACTGGCATTCCAGCAATGAAACCATCTCGAATGGCACGAAGGTAGATATTACGAGACAGTTTTTCAAAGAAAGGCTTTCCTTTCTCGATAAAAGCAATTAATTTATTCATTACTTAACTCCTCTCTTGTAGAGTTCGATTAAATGGTGCATCAAATCTTTTAACAAGATAGTTGTCATCAAGTGATCCTGACCGTGCATCATGGTTACACTATAGGCTAAGTCCTCACCTGAAGCTTCCTTAGTTAATAGACTTGTTTGCGCGTGATGAGCCTCAGCGATGCAACCACCAGCTTCCTCTACGAGAGTATCAGCTTTCGCAAAATCGCCAGCTTCAGCAGCTTTCAAGGCTTCCAATAGTTTTGAACGAGCATCGCCAGCATAGGCTACGATTTCAAAACCTAACAATGTTACTTCTTCTCTATTCATGATAGAATTCTCCTTATATAGTTTTAAATAAATTTTTATGACAATAAACGTTGGATATGTAGAACTAGATAAACTCGTTCACTTTTATACAAATCAAGACCCGTATGTTGCGTAATCACATCATAGATTTTGGAACCAATCTCAAATGCTTTTGGATAGGATTGTTTAATATGATCTTCCATATCCAGAAGTGATTGATTATCATCTCTAGATCTGTCTAAATAATCCAAGAAATAGTTGAGATGAATCATAAAACGATCATAGAAATGATTATTCTCTTTGGTTCGTTGAATTGCATAACCCTTTAGCACTTCTTCAACATTCCTGAGAATTTCTTTCCTCTTATCTATCGACTCCACAACTTCCACTTCATTCTCACCTTCGGCATTGATGAAATGATAAGCAATCCGAATAATTTCGTCCTCAGGAAAATGATCTGTCAACTTCTGACGATAGATTTCAAAGGCTTCCTTTGCGATTTGAAAAGCTACAGGATACTTGGCAGAAATATCTGGCAGATTGCTATCCTTGTACCTTCCTTGTGTTAGAGCTTGATAAGAACAGTAAATATGATCTGTCAAGGTCACATAGAGATACTCTTGAATCGGATAATGATATTTCTTAGAAAGCTTATCAATAATCTCGTAGGTCACTGTGATAAAATCAAGCGGAACATCTTTGAGCAGAGCCATAAAGTTCTCTCTGGACTCTTCTGTCTTCATCCGAAAGATTTTCTCAACTTGTTCTTCAGCAATCAAATCCCCCTTCTTTTTCCCAAATGCAATCCCCTTACCAATCACAATCACTTCTTCTCCTTTGTCATTTCTGACAAGCGAGACGTTGTGATTCATTGGGTTTAGAATTCGATACATGGCAACCTCCTTTTATCTCTTAAAGGTATATGAGTATAAAAAATGACCACAAATGAACTAGAAAATCCATTGATTTCTAATCCACCTGTGATCATGCCTAATATTACTTAGTAACACTCACCTTGTATTAACTTGTGATTTAAGTATAGCACAAGTAAGTTTTTTTGTAAACCTTTACATTCAACTTTTTTTTAATTTTTTATTTAGATCAATGTTCCTAAGATTAGGGGGAAAACTTATACACGTTCAGTCCATGAAGTCGCTGTTGTTTGAAGAACCTTGTTGAGTTCGTCAATGTTCTCAAAACCTGTTGTGCGAAGCCATTCGCGAGCTGCTGCTTCACCATCTTTGATGTAAGCTTCAACTGATCCAGCCCATGTAGCACGGCCACAAAGAACACCATTGAAGTTTGCGCCTGATTCGTGGGCAAAGACAAGTGTTTCTTGGAAGAGTTTAGCTGATACACCTGCACTCAAGTAGATGTATGGAAGATTTGTTGCTTCGTCTTGAGCTTTGAAGAAGGTTGCTGCTTCTTCACGTGTATGAACGATTTCACCATCGCCAAAGCCTTCAACGTATTTGACGTTTACTGGAACTTCCACTTTCAAGACATCAATGTTAAAGCGTGGGTCTGAGAAGACCTTCATGGCACCGATAACCTTGTGTGGTTTCACTTTTGCGTATTCTGCAGAACCTGCGTCAGCGATTTTTTCATCATAAGCCAAGATTTCAAGGAAGAAAGGAATATCTTCTGCCACACACTCAGAGCCGATACGTTCGATATAGGCTTGTTTTTGTTGGTTGAGTTCGTCAGTGCTGTCTACGTCATAGTAAAGCAAGAACTTAACAGCATCTGCGCCTTTTTCCTTGATGCGTTTTGCAGACCAAACATCCAAGCAATCTGGCAAGCGTTTGGTGCTTGTTGTGTCGTAGCCAGTTTTCTCATAAGCAAGGAGAAGACCAGCATTGGCATCAAGCGCTTTTGTAGCTGGAAGACCATACTCTGGGTCTAGAAGCATTGATGAAGCATATTTAGTCAATTCATCTGCAACCAATACTTTAAGTTCTTCCATTTGAGCCACTGTTGGCTCTTCTGTTTGGTATTGAGCCATGAGGCGTTTCAAAGCACCACGTTGGTCAAAGGCAAGAGCTGAGATAATGCCGTTCTCGTCAGAGAGTTTTTGCAAGCAAGCGCGTTTATTTTCTGTTAAAACCATTTTATACCTCTTTTACGATTAGTTGGTCGTATAGACCTTGATAGTTGGCCATATTGACATGACCTGTCATTTTTTCTTGAGCGTTGAGCATACCAAGAACATTGGCCTTGATGAGGAGTTCTTGATCAGATTCCTTATGAAGAAGACCTGATGAAATACCTGCAACAGTAGAATCTCCAGATCCGACAGGATTGACTACCTGAATTCTTGGAATATCTACCTTGTAGAAAGTATCACCATGTTTTGCAAAAGCACCATTTGCACCAAGTGAAACGATAATCCACTCAATCCCTGCAAATAGAGGCTCTTGAAGAACTTCTTTTAATTCATCCAAATCCTCAGAAACTTCTTTTCCAAGAAGCTGAGACAATTCTTCGTTATTTGGTTTGATAACTGTTGGTTTGTGGGGTGATTCAAGAACCGCCTGAAGAGCTGCACCTGAGCAGTCTAGAACAACTGCTTTCTCTGCTTTATTAGCAAGCTCCACTAAGTTTGAATAATAATCAACTGGAAGGCCAGCTGGAAGACTACCTGAAATGGCTACTACTTCTACAGTGTCAAGAAGATTCTCGAAATGAGCCAAGAAATCTTGCCCTTCTTGTTCCAGAACTTCAGGTCCTTTTTCAAGGATTTCTGTTTGGTTGTCTCCGTGGAGAATAGCGATACAGTTACGAGTTTCTCCTTGAATTGAGAAGAAATCTTTCTTTACTTGATTATCGATATTTTCAACCAAAAACTCACCGAGTTTACCACCGACCAAACCAGTAGCAACAACAGAATCACCAAATTCTGAAAGAACTCGCGTAACATTAAGACCTTTCCCACCAGCCGTTTTGGTTACATCCACTACACGATTGACAGTGTCAATCTTTAACTCATCCAAGGGATAGGAAATATCAATGGACGGATTCATTGTGACTGTTAAAATCATAGGTCACCTCTTAGTCGTGGTATTCACCGCGATCCCATTTTTCAAGGAATTCTGTAAAGAAGTTTGCATCTGCTTGATGAGCATTGTGAGTTTCTACATGTTCGATTTTAGCAATCAATTTTTTGTTTTCTTCAGATGGTTTGTATTCAGCATTGATGAAAGCTTCAATGATATCACACATGAGCAATTCACCAGTAATCTTACCACCAAAACCGATAACGTTGGCGTTCAATTGTTCTTTGGCATAAAGAGCTGTTGTCATATCACGAACCAAGGCAGAACGAACTCCTGGAACTTTGTTGACAGCGTTGTTGATACCAACACCAGTACCACAGATACAAACCCCAAGATCAGCTTGTCCGCTAACAACTGCTTCCCCTACTTTTTTACCAAAAATTGGGTAGTGTGTTCGCGCATGATCGTAAGTACCAAAGTCAATGACTTCATGTCCTTTTGATTTCAAGAATTCTGAAACCGCCATTTTTTCATCTGTTACGATGTGGTCACATCCAATTGCAATTCTCATTTTTAATTTACCTTTCTTACTGTAATCTAATTAGCACATTTTGTTCAACATATCGACACGAATTTGGTGACGACCACCGTCGTATTTACCGTTAACAAAACCTTTAGCAATATTTTTAGCCAATTCATCACCAACAAGTTGTGCACCCATAGTGATCATACGTGAGTTGTTGTGTCCACGAGTCATATAGGCTGAACGTTCATCTGAAACTTCTGCAGCAACCATTCCTTTGATTTTTGTTGCGACCATAAATGGACCAGCACCATAAGCATCAATCACGATACCAAGATTTTGTTCTTCTTTGTTTACTTCTGCAGCAACAGCAAGAGTCACATCAACAAAATCTTGACCTTCAGCTGTAACATCCACAACGTGGAAGTTTTCTTTTTCCAAGAAGTCTTTCACAACTTCTTTCAATCTCAAACCTGCAGCATCTGCACCGATAACAATAGACATATTGTATACTCCTTTTTATTTTTCTAGGCTAGTAAAGACTTTTATAGTTAGCAGTTTACCTACAAAAGACTTTCTAGCAGTTTAGTGACAAATTTGATTGAATGAGATGATTTACACCTTATCCAAGTCCAGGAAATCAAGTTCCTGGAAACAAACTTTCTCCTCGAAAGAGAATATAACAAGTGATTATTTGTTTGTTACAAACATCATTTGTTGTTTACAAACATAATATACTCCTATTTATAGAAAAAGTCAACAGTAAATGTTTGTTTTTGTGGTTTTTTATCTAAAATATTTCAATATCAAAGCCAATCTGATCTACTTGACCAGGTTCTAGGAGACGAACATTCTTCTTATCTTCTAGATGATCTCCTTCTTCAAGGGATGTTGACAAGCCAGACCATGGTTCAAAAGCAATGAAAGGTCCCTTATTCAAAGTTGACCAAATGATGAGATTTGAAAACTCTTGGAAGTGTACTTTTAATCCCTTCTCATGTTTATGAGAACGAAGGGCAATTGTTCTGGATTGCAACTCATCCAAAGTCACTGCATCAACACTAAACAGATCGTAACTGAGGTCCACTTCCTTTTGAGAATCCAACCATGGACTTCTATCTTGGAAATCTAACATTCCAGTTTCTGGGAAAGGACGTGGAACAGAGCAAGTCTCTTCTTTCTCAAACTCTAAATAGTAATCTTCATAAGTTTCGCCATCCAGCAGAGGGCAATTAAACCCTGGATGTCCACCAATAAAGTAAGGCATGACCTTGCTAGTTTCTTTATTGAAGACTTTGTATTGAGTACGAACAGTCTTGCCGGTCACTAGATAAGTGATTTCAAGGCGGAAGTGATAAGGATAGTTTTGATAAGTATTCTCATCATCTTCGATAGCAAAGGTTACGCTGTTTTCTGTTTGATCAACTAAGTCAAATTCTTTTTTACGGACCAAACCGTGACGAGGAATGTTTCCTTTCGTCTCCGTTCCATCTTCGTGACTGTAGAAGGCTGTATCTTCTCTTAAAGAGCCACAGATTGGAAAAAGAACTGGCGCTTGTCCACTCCAGTAAGTGGCATCTCCTTGCCACAAATACTCAATGCCTTCTCGATCCTTGATCGACGACAAGGCGCCACCTAAGGTTTTAAACTGGACCGTTAACTGGTCTGATTTTACTTCAATTACCATAATATTCTCCAACTATTTTTAGATTTTTATACGAAAAACTAGGTTGTCACTCCCAATGTAGGAAATTAACAACCTAGTTTTCACAATTTACATTTTATAGGAGCGAATTATTTAGCATTTGCTGCGTATTCTTCGTTACGTTTGATCATTTGTTTTCTATACCAAGCAAAGATACCTACATAGAATACAAGGAAGACTGCTGCACCAAGGATTGCTTTGATATCACCTGTTGTAGCATTACCGATTGCCCAACCAAATAGTTTTTCAATTGGTCCTTCAAGAGTTGAGTGAGTGATCAATTGAGTTTGGCTCACACCTTCTGGGAAGGCACCTACACCTTTAGCAAGTTCAGTTGCAAATGGAGCGATAAGAGTACCAGAAAGAAGGAAGAGAGGCAACAAGAGTGTTCCGAAGATAATCATACGGAGCAATTTACCACGTGTAACAACCAAGAGAGCTGGAGTCACACCCATAGCGATGATACCTGCAAGTGGCAAGATACCATTACCGACGTTTGAAAGAAGCACAGCTTCTACTAGCATGATTGGAGCAAGTACGTTAGCACAAGCCCAGATTTCAGCACGACCAGCGATGAAAGGCCAGTCAAGACCGATGTTGAATTTACGTCCTTGAAGACGTTTAGTAGCAACGTTTGTAATACCTTGTGAGAGTGGTTCTACGGCTGCGATGAACCATGATCCGATAAGTGAGAAGAGTTCCAAAGCTACACCGGCAGTCAAACCAAGGCTCAACCAACCTTTAATAACAAGTTCCCATTTATCAGCTCCTTCTACTCCAGCAACTGGGTGTGGAGTCCCCATCAAACCAATAACAATACCAAGGATGAAACCGATAAAGAATTTAGATCCCCAGAAACCGATTTTTTTGTTCAATTTTGCAGCGTCAAAGTCATATTTATCGAGACCAGGCAATACTTTATCAAAGATTTTATCCAAGACCATGATAACTGGGTTCATCATGTAGTTCATGTGAGTTGAAGTCATTGGTGATGAACTTGGTGCATTAAGAAGGTCGTCGAAAGTTGGTTTCATCAAATCAGAGTTGATGATTTTCAAAATACCTACAAGGACAACTGCTGCAGTTGCGATGAAGAGTGAAACCCCTTGGCTTACACCGTTGTTGTCTGCATACCATTTAATCAAAAGACCAGTGATTGACAAGTGCCAGATATCAAAGATATCAACGTCAAGTGTGTCCGTTTTCTTCATTGCAAGCATCACAACGTTGACAATCAACATCACAAGCAAAAAGTAAAGTGTCCAGGCAGATCCCCAAGTAATCGTAGCAAGTGGTGCCCAACCAACGTCAGTGATGTTTAACTGAATACCTGTGTTTTCAACGAATTTCGCAAGTGATGCTGAGAAAGCTCCGTTGAGCATACCGATGATGGCACCGATACCAGTAAGGGCGATGGCAAGTTTAATACCACCTTCAAGCGCTTTGGAGAATTTCACTCCAAATAGTAAGGCCAATACTGTCAAGATGATCAGCATGATGATAGGACCACCCATTTCCAAGACTGGCTTGAAAATCTTATTGGCTAGTTCGATAATGACATCCATAATAGTTCCTCCCGTTTTTTTAGTTATATGAATGTTAACAAGATAAAGAATAAATTAGCTTAGTCCGTGTTCTTTGATAGCTGCTTCAATATTGTCAAATACTGGAGCGCTCATTGCTGGAATACGGAACAAGATTGGTCCAGCTTCAATTACTGGAATACCAGGTTCAAAACCAAGGTCAGTTGCAGCGATTGGTGTAAAGATATCGTAGCCCTTGATAAGGTCTTCGTTTACATCTTTCACCATGACGGCATCACAGTGAACGTCATAACCACGGTTTGAAAGTTCTTCTTCTAGAGCACTTTTAATTTGGTGACTTGAGTTAACACCTGCACCGCAGGCAGCAAGAATTTTAATCATTTGGATTTCCTCCGATTTTATATTTTAATAGACAAGATTAAGCGGTTGCTTCAGCAATGTAAGCATAAAGTTTTTCTGGTTCGGAAATTTTTGATAAATCTTCCAGATGTCCATTTCCTGTGAAAAAGTCCATCAACTGAGCCAGAATATTTGTTTGACTTGAACTTGAGTTGTTAATGATAAAGAAGAGTAGGGATACTTCTACTTCCTTATCAGGAGCTATCATATTGTGAAAAGTTACTGGTTTTTCTAATCGAACAACCACCACTTTCTCAGCTAGATTATGAACAATATCTGTATGAGGAATCGCTACATTTGGCAAGTCCTTACCTAGAAATTCCATATCTAAACCAGTTGGAAATGACTTTTCACGCGTGATCAAGGCTTCACGATAAGTTGGAGTGACAATTTCTCGTTCTTCCAACAAGCTTGCTACCTGATCAAAGAGTTGATCTTGATTATCCGCTTCTAAGCAAAACACCAGGTTTTTGTCAAAGAAATGATCTAATCCCATAACATTTTCCCTTCTTTCAATTATCTTTTATGCTATAAGTATAACACTATATGAAATCGTTGTCAATAATTTTTGTTTTATTTTGTTCATTTTTTTGTAATTTTTGTTTCATTTAAAAAATACAATCAATATCAAACATTCTTGTTATAAAATACACAAAAAAAGAAGGTCCAAGCCTTCTTCTATTTCCTTACTCAATAGTAGATAAAATCTCTTCTAATTTATGGTAATCTTTTACACTATCAATTTCATAGATGCTATTTCCTTCTAATTCTTCGACATAGACATCTAATTCTTTGATATTATCCTTAACCATGTTGTCCCAGTAGAGATCAACAAATTCACCACTCTCGTAAGCTTTGTCAATAAAGCCAACAATCTTCTCAGCAGTTGGTGCATCCCAGAATGAAACTCCGCTCAGAATGCGACCAGCCTTGCTGTCAACAATAATGTCTTGAACCTTGTGGTCATCACCGTAAACCAAGAACCACTCGTTCGTACAGTCTTCACGATAAACGCTAAAATAGGTAGAACGTTTAAGATCGTTTCGAAACATATTTTTAAAAAGATAGTTATCTGCATCGATGACGTAGCTGTTAGCCAAATCTTCTTTTACTAGATAAAGTGAGTAAAAGTTATTGTAATCAGCATACTTGTCGTTAAAGACTAAACGAACACCATATTTTTCTTTTAGGTAGTCAAATTGTTCCTTGAGGTAACCGACAACGATAATAATCTCATCAATTCCTCTCTCTTTCAAAAACTCGATTTGGTATTCTACCAAGGGTTTTTGATTAACCTTAACCAAAGCTTTTGGGGTATTTTCAGTCATAGGGCGCAGACGAGTTCCTAAGCCCGCTGCTAAAATAATCGCTTTCACACGAATCTCCTTTATTCTTTAATAATAATATAAACACCAGCCATAACAATAAGTGAAGTGATGATTGTCAGCATATCTAGCGGTGCACCCAAGAAAATAACTGCAAATAAGACAGTCCAAACTACATAGCTCACATTCAAACCTGTTGCTTTCGCAGGTTGCAAACGATTAATAGCGATATAATAAGCTAAGTAGGAAATCATATCAAAGGCCGCAAAGACAATCAAAAGACCGAATAATTGCCCATCTGCCACTTCTGCAAATGAATGGTGAGAAAAGAGCACAATCACAAGATAGGATAAGAATGAGGTTACTTGTCGGATTAACAAGGCTTCAATTTCACTTAAATCACTTTCCATAGCATAGGAGCTGAGAACACTTTCACTCCCCCAGGCAATGGCACAGATAAGGGCACAAAGAATCCCAATGTAAAACGAGTTAACTTGTTCAACCTTGTAGGTTTGAGCAATGATCGCTGCAATAATCAAGAAAACACCGAATACTGTATTCTTTGAAACCTTATGTTTCAAAATGAAGAAGGCGAGTAAAACTGAAACTGCTGGGTAAATAGCTGATACAGATGAAGCTAGAGAACTACCGATATATTTAACCGCATAAAGATTGGCCTGCATACCAATAGGTCCTGCTAGTAAAGCACCGATAATTACACTCACATTTCGAATATTTAAGAAAATCGAAAGACGAACTTTTCTTTCTTTTACCAAAAGAAAAGCTAACAAGATAAAGATACTCAAGAAATCATGAGCAGCAGCCACCACAAAAGGTGAAAGATTTGTAAAAATTGAAAAGATATAAGCACTAATTGTTAGACCTAATCCCCAGAAGATACCAGAGAGCAGACCAAAGGAAACACCATTTTTATTCTTCATCCTAACCTCCATAATAAGTCAAACCTTCGACAGCTCTTTGGTAACGGTTGATACCATAATCTCCAAAATCAGCCCCTTGAGCTTCTTTGTACACTGTCCACAAACTCCAGATAGTATCTTGCAAGATTTTATAGATACGAATTTTCTCACGTGATACAGGCGTTTTGTCACTTTCATAGTAGGAAAGGAAATCATCTTCCTCTTGCTTTGTAAATTCAGACTCTAAGAAAAGAGCTGCCAAATCCCACATCGGGTCATTCATAGAAGAGTATTCCCAGTCAATCAAATACAAACGACCTTGTGGTGACTCGATAAAGTTTTCTGGTACCAAATCGATGTGACAGGACTTTCTATCAACACCCAAATCAGCCAATCTCTTTTCTAGTGAAAATACATCTTTTCTTACAGCTTCATAGTTTTCATAAGGGATAGGTCCCTCAATCAAGGATTCATATTTGCTGATTTCCTCAAAAGGAGCAAATTCTCCTCTTAATTCTTTCCCTGAAGCATGGATGGTTTGTAAAATTGGTGCAATCTTTTCAAACTTGGATTTGATAGATGTTGAATCAAGAGTTACTGCTGATTCGATGTATTCATTTACTTTAATCCCTGACTCAATATCAAAGAGGTAATTTTTGACATCTAAATCTAAATCCTCTAAAAGTTCAAGATTGTACTTTTCATTTTGACGATTGATGAGTTTTTCAGTCCCTTTACCAAAAAATTTCACAATATACTGTTTGTTGGTTGTTTTAACCAAATAGTTTTGGTTGGTCATGCCTCCCAACTGTTCAACACTGAGTACTTCCTCTTCATTAGATAGTAAAGAAGAAATTTTTTCTTTGATGAGTTTCTCCACAATTAACCTCCATCTTCTACACTTCCCACTTAAATACTGTTTTGAAAGCAGTATTAAGGTCTGTAGCAAAGACACGGTGAATGTCCTTGATTTCTCTCACTGGTTCTTCAACATAAAGGATATTCTTCAGACGATTTGCAAACTTTTTAACTTCCATCATTTGAATGGCCTTCTCAAAATCGACGCGTCCTGAGCGAGATGATCCTACTAATAACAATCCTTTTTCCAAAGCATCTCGTGTATTGATATTAACCTTGTATTCACTCACTCCCATCATGAGAATCGTTCCCTGTGGACGAATATAGCGAATCAAGTCATTGATAGCTGGGCCTGTACCATCGCCACCGCAACACTCAAACCCATGATCAAAGGTCAAATCCTCTGGGATATTATCAGTAATATAGCACTCTTTTGCAAAAGAGAAGAGCTCTAGTTTTTCCCAATGGCGACCAAAGACGATAATCTCTGCTTCTGGCAAGGTATAATTGATAATATTTGCAACAACAAAGGCCAAACTACCATCTCCGATAACAGCAATGCGCTCTCGCTTACTATGACCAAGATGCAAGAAACGATCCATGGCATGCATACCAACACTCACAAACTCAGTAATGGCTGCAACTGTGTCCTCAATGTCATTATAAGACACAACACGATCTTTTGGAAGAGAGACAAATTCTCTCATAAAGCCATCATAACCACTTGATAGGAAGTAGGTTCCGGTCATGTAGTTCTCGTAGAACTCCTTGTCACTCTGCATAGGCGGTTGATTGGGAATCATAACTACCTTTTGACCGACTTCATAAGTCCCAGTCGGATCTGAAATAACAGTTCCACAAGACTCATGAATCATGGCCATAGGAAGTTTATTAGCCAATATCTTTGGATCACGCTTCCCTTGATAGTAACGTTGATCCGCATGACAAACCGCCATATAATTTGGACGAATCAGGATATGATTCTCCTGATCAATATCCTCTTCTTGATATTTTACATTGATAAACTTTGGTTTGGTCAGTTGATAAATTTGATTAATCATAGCCTTAGTCTTTCTCAATCATGCTTTTCGCGATTTTCAAGTCTGTCACCGTTGTGATTTTAAGGTTTGAATATTCCCCTTTAGCTAGAGCAACATCCTTTCCTTTGATAACAAAAATTTTACATGCATCCGTCAGGATTTCCTTTTCTTGATCAGATAGGGAACCATACAAATCCATGAAATCCTTGCAACGGAATGTCTGAGGTGTTTGACCTTGATAGAGGTGAGCACGATTTGGAATATCCGTGATAAACTGACCATTTGTACTTTCAACAATGGTATCAACCGCTTCTACTACTGTGTCAACCGCATCATGATCTTGAGCAAGTTTGATATTGTCCTGAATCATGCGAAGTGTGATAAAAGGACGAACAGAGTCGTGGGTAACCACGATATCTTCTAGAGTGATTGGACGATAGGCATTAATGGCTTCTATAATCTTCTCGATACTGGTATTGCGATCAGCCCCACCTTTGGTAATGATGATGCGATCCTTGTGGAGAGAAAGATACTTGTCAACTAGGTCCTCAGCGTGTGACACCCAGTCTCCATGAACTCCAACTACAATTTTTTCAATACTTGGTTCTAAGACGAATTTTTCAATTGTGTGGATCAAAATAGGTCGATCACCCAACTCCAAGAATTGTTTTGGTAAATTACTGATTCCCATGCGTGTGCCAGTTCCTCCGGCTAGGATTCCTGCATAGATCATTTATATTCTCCTTTAGTTTATTCTAAAAAACTCATTACTATCTATTATATCACAATCTGCCTCCATCATGAAAAAAAGACAGAGCGTCATTTAGTCTAATCAACACACCATTAAAGGTAAAAAGTGAACAATGTGTTACTAAATCTGGAAAGACTATAACAAATTAAGAAATAAAATTAGGTTATCCTCTATATTTTCTGCTTAACGTTCGGTTAACATAGAGTTCTCTAGAATATAATAGAATCCTTAAAGAAAACTTAAATGAAATTTATTTGTTTCGCAAAGAATACCAGGTGTGCATAGTAAATTTCTTAAAAGTTGTTTAAGGGACTCATTATAAAAGTTCATATATCTAATGAATTAAACAAATAATAGACTTTTGCACCTAAAATTGATAAAATAAAAAGGAAAATAATAGAAAAAGGAAACTGTAAACCGCCATGATGAACATGCAAAACATGATGCGCCAAGCACAAAAACTTCAAAAACAAATGGAACAGAGCCAAGCAGAACTCGCTGCCATGGAATTTGTTGGAAAATCAGCTCAGGACCTTGTCCAAGCAACTTTGACTGGAGACAAAAAAGTTGTCAGCATTGACTTCAATCCAGCAGTTGTAGATCCAGAAGATCTCGAAACACTTTCAGATATGACTGCTCAGGCGATTAACGCTGCTCTTGAACAAATTGATGAAACGACTAAGAAGAAACTCGGTGCTTTCGCTGGAAAATTGCCTTTCTAATCCACAAAAAAAGAGAAACAACTGTTTCTCTTTTTTTCTTAGAAATCAAAAAATTCCATTGCTTTCTTTAAGAGTAATTCCGTATATTCCGGATCGTCTTGAGCCATTGTGACTTGTGACTGGACCATTTCAAGATCATCCGTTATCATGCCATCTGCGCCGAGACGAACTGCTTTATCAAATGCCTCCGAACCATTTACGGTCCAAACATAGAGTCTCTGATCAGTTGTCCAGAGTTTATTGACAAAGTATTCATCCAAAGTCGAGTACTCCATAGTGTAACCCGTTGCCTTGGTTCTTGGGAAGATACTGTTATAGGGAAGAATAAAGTAAACTGGAATTTCAGAATCATAAGTCAACACTTTATCAATCACATGATAGTCTAGCGATTGCATCTGGTGTCCATATTTCTTGATAGTCGCTCCATACTTTTCGAGGAAATGTTCCATCATTTGCGGACTATCTTTTTTACTGGTTTTAATCTCAATCAGCAATTTTTGGTTTAAAGCATTTGCACGTTCTAAATAGGCATCAAAGCTTGAAATCTTTGTTTGATAACCATTCTCGTAAATATCTGTATTTGTTAATTCATCCAGAGTCAGATCTTGCGGTGTAGCATTAATACCTGTTAAATTTTTGAGGTTAGCATCGTGCATCATCACGAACTGACCGTCTTTCGTTTCCTGCACATCCATTTCGATGAGATCTGGTTTTAGTTGAGCTGTTTTTTCTAAAGACTGCACAGTATTTTGAACACCGTTTTTATTGCTTACTCCTCTGTGCGAAATCACTAAAGGTGTATTGGTATCTGGAGATTCCAGATAAACGTAGCCTTCTATGGCAAAAATGATACTTGCACACCCCATGACACCCCATCTCATCAGATGATCTTTCTTTCGCCTTGGCATAATCTCCAACTCTTCTCCTGTCAGGAAGGAAACAAACTTCACTAGGAAATAAGTCAAGGTCATGTAATGGAAATTTTTAATCAAGACAAAATTAATCACACCGAGAATCAAAGATTCTTTTTGAGTTAAATTATCCATCACTGCTTGCGCAAAAAGCAAGGGAATTAACAAACCAAAGAAGAAGAGATAGGTTTTAATGATAATGAGTAAAAGATGCCAAGAGAAGAAAAGAACATTTTTCTTTGTCTTTTTGAGACTATATTTCACACTCTCTCTTACGGTCTTTCTTTCAAAGAGAATCTTAGGCAGGGCAAACATAAATCGGACAGAGATGTAGAGAAAGATCCAAGCGGATGCTATGAGGATCAGTCCTACCAGCCAATGCTTACCTTCCCAATAATTCACAATAAAATCCGGGATAATAATTTTGTTGAGGTAATAGATTTTTAAAATCTTACGGATGAACGGGAAAAGCATAGCAATGTAAAAAAAGACAAAAGCCATCTTACAAAAGCTCAATCGCTTAACGAATAGAAAGCTCTGGCGAAATACTTTTCTACTGTACTCAATTAAAGTTCTCTTTTCATGATAGAGAAGGTGACGAGCTCCTATAAACAAAAGACAAATCTGGAAATAGGCAACCAGGAGATTGATTGCAATTAAGATGAGAAAGGCTAAACTGATAAAAGGCGAGCCTTGTATAATCGCCCAAAAGTTATTGTAGGAGATAAACAAGTAACCTGTTTGTCTCAGAAGGATGCCAGCAATCCATGAATTTAATGGTAGCCAGACAAACTCAACCATCATAAATATCAAGAAAAATAGAAATAAAATCTTATCTAGGTTATAGTATATCTTCCTAAAACCTAGCTTTTTAGGTTTTTCAGGTTTCATAGGCACTCCTAGTCTAAAAATTGGGATAAATCTAAGCCACCGAAAGGATTATTCATCGAAAAACTACTCTGGTCTTCTATTAATAGCTTTCCTTCATCCGATTCCAAAAAGGCTTCGTAAACACGCGCCGTCATGCGGGCATCCTCTAAACTGTTATGAGACTTCCCATGAAAGCCTAAAAAATTTGCAACAGTTTGTAATTTAAGATTGGCTATGCCGTGTAGGTCAGAACTACGGCGTTCAAAAGCCTCATCATATAGGTCGACCTTATACTGGTCACGATAATCAATACCATGCTCCAAAAGAATAGGCAAATCACTCTTAGCTGCATTGTATCCAACAATAGGTAAGTCGCCAACAAATGCTTGAAAGTCCTTTAAAACTTGTTCTACTTTTGGCGCATCTTTCAAGGTTTCAGCTGTAATTCCAGTCAAACCATTGATAAAACTCTTCAATGGTGCTGTAGTATGAACATAAGAGTCAAAAGCAGCACATTCTTGTCCATCTTGAAAGCGGACTGCCGATACTTGAATTAAATGGGTAACCCCCTCATGTTGATTGAATTCCAAATCAAAGGCGATATAATCTCTTAATTTTTCCATTATTTACCTCAGTTACTACCCAAACTAAACTATAAATAATAAAAGAAGCCATTAGGTTAGTGAGTAACCCAAACAGCTTCTTTATTTTCCTCCAAAAAGGCGAGCAAAAAAGCCTTTTTTGGTTGCTTGGACTTCTTCTTTTGCTTGGTCCAACTCGAGTTTCAAGGTTTCTTGATCCTTCATGGCTTGAAGAGTTAACTGTTGCTGTTGGTCCAACTGTTTGTCCTTTTCAGCAATCTGGCGGTCTTTGATACGCATCTGTTCATCTTTTTCTGATAACTGGCGGTCTTTTGCCTTGAGCTGCTCGTACAAGCGAAGAATTTCAGCGTTTTTCTCATCGACCAAGATTTCCATCAGTTCACGTTGTTTGACATCATCACTGACTGGTTCATCTTCAAAAATCGTTTTTTTGTAGATTTCTTCTAGCTTGATCAAGCCACTTCGAGTAACTACAGTTACACCTTTGTCATTTTTTTTCGTGTCCTCTTCTGGAAGTTCTTTGACACGATTGTTGATTGCTTGACGAGATAATCCTAAGACCTCTGCAATCTCACTGACGGTCATTTCAATACTCATAATATCCTCTGAAACGTTTTCTAGCTTTTCTTTATTTAAATCTTATCATAAGCTAGATAAACTGTCAAATTTCCGCTTAATCTAAAGCCTTTAAAAAGGCTAGTAAGACTTGGGCAGAACGACGTCCAGCTTCGATAATAAACTCATCAAAAGAGATAGAGGCTTCGTGATTGGCATTGTCACTCATGGCACGAATGACTAGGAACGGTAAATTAAGAGACTGAGCCGCTTGAGCAATGGCAGCTCCTTCCATTTCAACTGCTAAAACATCCGGAAAGTGGGTTTTGATACTAGCAATTTTATCATCTCCAGCTATAAAACTGTCTCCTGTAGCAATCAAGCCTAGGTGCCAGTTTTGGTCCAACTGAGATAAGTTTTCTTTAATCCTATCGATAAATTTCTTATCTGATTCAAAGTAAAGAGGTTGACCAGCCATTTGACCATAAACATAGCCAAAAGCAGTCACATCCACATCATGGTAAGCTAGTCTATCTGCAATCACGACATCACCAACAGCAATCCCTTCGGCAAGAGCACCTGCTGATCCTGTATTGATGATAGCTTCTACCTGAAAATGGTCAGCTAGAATAGCTACACTCATAGCCGACATGACCTTTCCAATCCCACTCTGAACTAGAACGACTTCTGTATTGCCAACAGAGCCAGTGTAGTAAGTATTTCCGAGGACTTGGACTTCTTGAGGTTTATCCAAATTCTGAGTCAAATATACGAGTTCTTCTGGCATGGCAGCAATGATTCCAATTTTCATTTCAAGTCCTTTCAATTACAAGAGTTTCATCGCTAAAATTAACAAAATCAAAAGTAGGATGACTGCAAACAAGATACGATTGAGTTTCGAATTAAAAACATTTCTCTTAGTGTTCTCAATGCGGCGACTCTTATGAATTGTTGGTTCTACTTCGATTGTTAAGGTATCTTGACTAAAACCGTGGTCTCTAGAACGTGAATAACCAAAATGTTGTGAAGACGTTGGTAGGATTTTTGTTTCCTCATCATCTTGAAGAGGTGGTCCTGAGATTTTCTCACCACGATTGGCACGTTCAATCATTTCGTCTGTTAATAAAGGTTTTCCCATGGGTTTCTCCTCTATTTCTTTTGTAGTTCCCAGTACTGAATCGCCATAATGGTCTTGGCATCACAGATATGACCTGACTGGATCAGGTTCTTGGCTTCCTCTAGACTTACCTCTAGGACTTCCAAGGTTTCATCATCATCTTGTGGGCGAGGATTTTCCACCTTGACCAAATCACTAGCGAGGTAGAGTTTTAGTTTTTCATTACAAAATCCGATCGCAGAATAGAAATCGTACAACAGTTCTAACTTACCAGTGTATGCAACTTCTTCTTCCAATTCACGAAGGGCCGCCGCCATTGGATCAGCATTTTCACCAAGTTCAAGTTTACCAGCAGGAATCTCATAAGAAACCGCCTCAATAGCCTTTCGGTATTGCTTAACGAGAACGATTTTGTCCTCGGCTGTCACAGCTAATACACAAACAGCTCCATTGTGAAAAATCAAGTCACGTTGGGCAGTCCCCTTTCCTTCTGGTAGTTCCACCTGGTCTTGTACTAGTTTGAAAATAGGACCTTGATAGATTTCCTTCCGAATAATCGTTTTTTCTTCAAATTCCATGACAAACTCCTACTGGTTCTTGGGATGATGAGGTAAGCGTGTTGCGTACTCATCTTTGTTGACTTGTCGTCCACGGCCGATAGCAATGGCATCAGCAGGAACATTCTTGGTAATGGTTGATCCCGCTCCAACCAGAGAATTATCCCCAAGTTCTACAGGAGCAATAATAGTTGAGTTTGATCCAACAAAGACATTATTGCCAATGACAGTTTTGTATTTATTTTTGCCATCGTAGTTGACTGTAATAGTTCCCGCACCAAAATTAACGTTGCTACCCACTTCACAGTTTCCTATGTAAGTCAAATGACCCGCCTTGGTATTTTCACCGATTGAAGATCCTTTTACTTCAACAAAATTTCCAATGTGAACTTGAGCAGCCAGACTTGAACCTGGACGAATATGGGCATAAGGACCAACAGTTACGCCGTCTGCTACCAAACTTTCCTCAATCATAGAGTTGGTAATCACAGCTCCAGATCCAACGGTACTATCTACGATATAAGTTCCATTTGTTAAAACAGTCTCCGCACCAATCTTCGTTTGACCTTTCAAGGTAACATTAGCTTCGATTTGGACTTCGGGAGCAATCTCAACATCAATGTCGATGTAAGTTGCTTCAGGATTGACAAAGCTAACACCATTAACCATGTGCTTTTGGTTGATACGGCGGCGCATCACTGCTTCCGCAGTGGCAAGAGCCACACGGTCGTTTACTCCAAGACTTTCATCAAAATCCTTGAGAGTATAGGCGCCAACCTTCTCACCTGCGTTACGGAAAATACCAATCACATCAGTAATATAGTACTCACCTTGGGCATTGTTGGTGTTGATGTTTTTAAGAGCCTCAAAAAGACGTTCATTGTCAAATACATAAGTTCCTGTATTGATTTCCTTAATTTGCTTTTCAAAGTCTGTGGCATCTTTTTGCTCAACAATACGAAGAACTTCTGCATTATCGTTACGGACGATACGACCATATCCAAAAGGATCAGCTGCTTCAGCTGTTAAAATCGTCGCCACATTTTTGTGATTGATATGGAAATCCAAGAGGTTCTTCAAGCTTTCACCTGTGATCAGAGGAGTATCTCCAGCGATAACCAAGGTGTGGCCAGTACGATTTTGGAGAATAGGCTCTGCCATCATGACAGCATGCCCAGTTCCTAGTTGTTCTGATTGGGTAACAAAGTCTGTCTGACCAGCCAATACTTGCTCAACTAGCTCAGCCTTGTGACCAACTACAGTAACTGTTTTTTCAGGTTGAATAGCACCAACACTACGAAAAACATGTTCCAACATCGAAATTCCAGCTACTTTATGAAGTACCTTTGGAAGATCTGATTTCATGCGAGTACCTTTACCCGCTGCTAAAATAATGGCATAATTTGACATAATCTTCTCTTTTCTCTAGAAATTCCCTTATATTATACCATAATTTAGTTTCTTAGGAGTAAACAAACAGAGAAATAGGGAAAAGACGCCCATATATTCACTTTTTACGATGTTTTCTTTGATTTTTTTATCTATTTACGTTAAACTATTTAGATATGAGAAAAAAGATTCATCCAGCTATTATTTTTACTTTATTTACTATATTTATAGCTATTTTGATCCTCAATAAACCAACTTATGAAGACCATCCCGTCAAGTCAAAACCCAATGCAGTCCAGGTTGAAAATCAGGCCTTGCATAATCTTGACAAACCTATTATTGATGTCTCTGGTTGGCAAAGACCTGAGGAAATCAACTACGATACCTTATCTCAAAATATTTCTGGTGTTATTGTTCGTGTCCACAATGGGGGTCAGCATACTGAAACAAATAATGCCGCCTATGCCAATGGTGTCGATAAAGCCTATATAAATCATATTTCAGAATTTCAAAAGCGGAATGTTCCAGTTGCTGTTTATGCCTATCTAGCAGGTACTAGTAAGGAAGAAATGGAAAAAGCTGCTGAGGTTTTCTACAATGCTGCTTCTCCATACAACCCTAGTTACTATTGGCTCGATGTTGAAGAAAAAACAATGTCCGATATGAACGAGGGTGTTGAAGCTTTTAGGGCTAAACTAGAAGCCCTTGGCGCCAAAAATATCGGAATTTACATCGGTGTTTATTTCATGCAAGAGCATAGTATCAATACAGATAAGTTCTCTGCTGTCTGGATTCCATCTTATGGAACGAATTCAGGTTACTTTGAAACCACGCCTAATACTGATTTAGACTATGACCTCCATCAATATACTTCAAAAGGAAGAATTGCTGGATTTGAGCATCATTTAGATATTAATCTCATTTCTACCTTGAAGGAAAAAGAAGAAACCTTCAGAAAACTATTTTTAAGACCATAAAACAAGTGAAAATTGCTCTCTTTTTCACTTGTTTTTTCATTTTCTTCTCGTCTGTGTTATAATTGATAGAATAGAGAAAGAATTTTATGAAATTGAGGATTTTATGATGTTTTCATGGATTGCAAGAGTTATTAAAGGAATAGTCATCGCCTTAGGATTTATCCTACCAGGAATTTCAGGCGGTGTTTTGGCAGCTATTTTGGGAATTTACGAGCGAATGATTTCTTTTCTGGCTCATCCCTTTAAGGATTTTAAAGCGAATGTCCTATACTTTATCCCAGTAGCAATTGGGATGTTGCTAGGCATTGGTTTGTTTTCTTATCCAATCGAGTATCTGCTAGAAAATTACCAGGTCTATGTTTTATGGAGTTTTGCTGGAGCTATCATCGGTACAGTTCCAAGTCTCCTTAAAGAATCTACTCGAGAATCTGATCGTGACAAGATTGACCTAGTCTGGTTCTGGACCACCTTTATCCTTTCAGGCCTAGGGCTCTACGCGCTAAACTTTGTTGTTGGTTCTCTCAGTGCTAGTTTCGCTAGTTTCATCTTAGCGGGTGCTCTTTTAGCTCTAGGTGTCTTGGTGCCTGGTTTAAGTCCGTCAAATCTACTCTTGATTTTAGGGCTGTACGCTCCAATGCTAACTGGTTTTAAGACCTTTGATTTATTCGGTACTTTCCTTCCTATCGGAATTGGTGCAGGTGCAACCCTCATTATTTTTTCAAAATTAATGGACCATGCCTTGAACAACTACCACTCCCGTGTTTATCACTTTATTATTGGGATTGTGCTATCAAGCACCCTCTTGATTTTGATTCCAAATGCTGGAAATGCTGAAAGTATCCAATACACTGGACTTTCTATTGTGAGCTATGTTCTCATCGCCTTCTTCTTTGCGCTTGGAATTTGGCTTGGTATCTGGATGAGTCAATTGGAGGATAAGTATAAATAATGGCAAAGAAAGTGAAGATTAAGAAAACCTTGGTCGAGCAAATCTTGACCAAGGCGGGTATTGACCATACTGGTATTCAGATCAACGCGCTTGAGGGTGAACTTCCTTCGGAATATGATCGAACACATATCTTTAAAACCTTGGCTCTGCTGGGAGACAAGACAGGCCCAATCATCGGAATCGTTCCCATAACAGAACACCTCGCTGAGAAAAAACTAGCAAAGGTTTCTGGTAATAAAAAAGTGAGCATGATTCCACAAAAAGACCTAGAAAAAACGACAGGCTATATTCATGGGGCTAATAACCCCGTCGGCATTCGCCAAAAACATAGTTATCTTATTTTTATTGATCAGACTGCTTTGGATTTAGACAAAATGATTGTCTCTGCTGGAGAAGTCGGGCACAGTATCATCATCCGACCTCAAGACTTAGCCAGCTTTGTAAAAGCGGACTTCGCTGATATCTTGGAGGAAAACAACTGATGAAACTCTATTTTGTCCGTCATGGTCGGACTGTCTGGAATCTTGAAGGACGTTTTCAAGGTGCTAGCGGTGACTCTCCCCTTCTTCCAGAGTCCACTGACGTTTTAAAACAACTGGGGCAGTATCTCAAGGAAATTCCTTTTGATACGATTTATTCTAGTGACTTACCCAGAGCAGTTAAGTCTGCTGAAATAATCCAAAGTCAACTCCAGTCCCCTTGTCCTTTAAAGAGCATTCCTGACCTACGTGAATGGCAACTTGGCAAACTAGAGGGATTAAAAATCGCTACGCTTAATGCCATCTACCCAGAACAAATAAAGGCCTTTCGCTCTAATCTAGCTCGGTTTGATACGAGGATGTTTGAAGCCGAATCTCTCTACTCTACGACTCACCGAACCATTCAGTTTATCAAATCTCTGAAAGGAAGTCCGGCTGAAAACATTCTGATCGTTGGTCATGGGGCAAATCTCACTGCTAGCCTTCGTACTCTATTAGGCTATAAAGAGGCTCACCTCCGCAAAGAAGGAGGCTTGGCCAATGCTAGTCTGACAGTTTTAGAGACCGATGATTTTGAAACCTTCACTCTGGAAAGATGGAATGACACTTCCTATCAAGAAAAATAATGGAACTTGATCTTAATAGTCAAGTTCTTTTTAGTTTTCAAAGAATATCCGTGAATTTCTCTGCTATTTATGATAAAATGGGAGTATCGCAAAAAATGACTCATCGTATCAAATTTTGAGTAAAATTAGGAGGAACCCATGTCTACAGAACATATGGAAGAACTAAATGACCAGCAGATCGTTCGCCGTGAAAAAATGGCTGCGCTCCGTGAACAAGGAATCGATCCCTTCGGAAAACGTTTTGAACGTACTGCTAACTCACAAGAGCTAAAAGACAAATTTGCAGAACTTGATAAAGAACAATTACATGAATTAAATGAAACTGCTACTATCGCTGGACGCTTAGTAACCAAACGTGGAAAAGGGAAAGTTGGCTTTGCCCATCTTCAAGACCGAGAAGGTCAAATCCAGATCTACGTTCGTAAAGACGAAGTCGGTGAAGAAAACTACGAAATCTTCAAAAAAGCAGACCTGGGTGACTTCCTTGGTGTCGAAGGTGAAGTGATGCGTACAGATATGGGAGAACTTTCTATCAAGGCAACTCACATCACTCACTTGTCTAAAGCACTTCGCCCGCTTCCAGAGAAATTCCACGGTTTGACAGACGTTGAAACAATTTACCGTAAACGTTACCTTGACTTGATTTCTAACCGTGAAAGCTTTGAACGCTTTGTTACTCGTTCAAAGATTATCTCTGAAATCCGTCGTTATCTTGATCAAAAAGGTTTCCTTGAAGTAGAAACACCTGTTCTTCATAATGAAGCCGGTGGTGCTGCTGCCCGTCCATTTATCACCCACCACAATGCCCAAAACATTGATATGGTGCTTCGTATCGCGACTGAGCTTCACTTGAAACGCCTTATCGTTGGTGGTATGGAACGTGTCTATGAAATTGGCCGTATCTTCCGTAACGAAGGAATGGATGCTACTCATAACCCTGAATTCACTTCTATCGAAGTTTACCAAGCTTATGCAGACTTCCAAGATATCATGGACTTAACTGAAGGTATTATCCAACACGCTGCTAAATCAGTTAAAGGTGATGGTCCTGTTAACTACCAAGGTACTGAAATCAAAATCAATGAACCATTTAAACGTGTTCACATGGTGGATGCTATCAAGGAAATTACTGGTGTAGACTTCTGGCAAGACATGACTTTCGAGGAAGCTAAAGCTATCGCTGCTGAGAAGAAAGTTCCAGTTGAAAAACACCACACTGAAGTTGGTCACATTATCAATGCCTTCTTTGAAGAATTTGTCGAAGAAACCTTGATCCAACCAACCTTTGTCTATGGACATCCAGTAGCAGTATCTCCACTCGCGAAGAAAAATCCTGAAGATGAACGCTTTACTGACCGTTTCGAGCTCTTTATCATGACTAAGGAATACGGTAATGCCTTTACTGAGTTAAACGACCCAATCGACCAGCTTAGCCGTTTCGAAGCCCAAGCAAAAGCTAAAGAACTTGGTGACGATGAAGCAACAGGTATTGACTACGACTACATTGAAGCTCTTGAATACGGTATGCCACCAACAGGTGGTTTGGGTATCGGTATCGACCGTCTCTGCATGCTCCTCACTGATACAACTACTATCCGTGACGTATTGCTCTTCCCAACAATGAAATAGTACTCTTCGAAAATCTCTTCAAACCACGTCAGCGTTTCCTTGCCGTAGATATATGTTCCTGACTTTGTCAGTCTTATCTAAAACCTCAAAACAGTGTTTTGAGCAGCCTGCGGCTAGCTTCCTAGTTTGCTATTTGATTTTCATTGAGTATAAGCTCTTATCCTCTGGTACTTGCCAGAGGATTTTTCGATGAAAAAAGAGACTGAGGAAAAACTCAATCTCTTTTCTTATTCTTGATTTTTAACTTGACTGGTGGCTACATCTTCCCCAAACCATTTCTGGCTGATTTCCTGGAATTTTCCTTCTTGGTATAGCGAGATAAAGGCTTGATTCAGAGAATCTAGCAAAGTTTTATCGGCAGGTCTAACACCCACTGCAAAAGCTTCACTTTCAAATCCAGCTGAAAAGACATTGTAGTCATTTAATATTCCTTCAGACTGGAGATAATAATTAGCATATACCCGGTCAATCAACAAGGCATCAATCCGATCGTTTTTCAAATCAATTAAGGCTTCATTGAAACTTTGGTATTGATTGGCCTTCTGATCTTTCACTCGATTCTTGAGTAGTTCGGGTTGTCCTTCAAAATTCAAATAGCCAGAAGATCCTGCCTGGGCCCCTAAAACTTTGTCAGTCATATCCTGAATTGAGTGGATATTTTGAGACTTTTTAGAGACCAAAACTTGTTGATTTTCCATGTAAGGAATGGTAAAAGCAACCTTCTCTTTCCGTTCATCTGTAGCTGTATAGCCATTCCAGATGGCATCAATGGTACCATTTTGTAGCTCGGTTTCTTTCATATCCCAGTCGATGGGTTGAAATTTAATCTGAATTCCTAGCTTTTCAGAAACAGCTTGGGCCAGGTCAATATCAAAGCCTGCATACTGGCCATTCTTTTCCTCAAATCCCATGGGAACAAAGGTATTGTCAAAGCCAATGGTAATGCTTCCCTGTTTTTGATATTTGGCCCAATTATCCTGATTTGGATCACTTGCCTTTTGAGTACAAGCCGTCAGGAAGAAGCTAAAGAACAGAGCAAGTACAAGGGCAATTTTCTTTCTCTTCATAGGCACCTCCTAGTCCTACTTTGGATCAACCTTAAGGATCTGATCAGCAATGTTTTCCGCAAACTGAAGATCGTGGGTCACAACAATCTGAGTCATCCCACGCTCTTTATTTTGAAGGATAAGTTTTTCTACTTCTAATCGCAATTCTGGGTCTAAGGCTGATGTAGGCTCATCATATCCAATAATTTCTGGGTTTATCATCATGGCGCGTGCTAAGGCCACCCGTTGTTTTTGCCCACCTGAAAGTGAGAATGGAAAGGCATCTGCATGTCCAGCTAACCCAAGCTGTTCTAACAAACCACGCGCCCTCTTCTCAGCAACTTCCTTCTCCATGCTCATCGTTTTTATGGGCGACAGAGTTAAGTTATCTAGAACTGACAAATGCGGAAAGAGTTGAAAATCTTGGAAAACAAATCCCAGAAGATTGCGCTTTTCTAGTTCGTCTATAGCTAGCGATTCGCCGTTATAGTAGATTTCCCCCGAATCGATGGTTTCCAATCCAGCTAACATACGTAATAGGGTTGTCTTTCCGCCTCCTGATGGACCTACGATTGCAAGGATTTGCTTTTCAGGAATTGATAGGCTGAAATTGGTTAAGATTTGTTTGCCACCAAAGGCCTTGTTAATGTTTCGTAATTCTAACATAGCAATCCTCCTATCTGTAATAACTGTACTTCTTCTCAAGTTTTTTCGCTACAATGGTTACAAGACCAATCATAATCAAATAAATCGCTCCGGCTAAGAACATAGGAACAAGACTAGCATCTCGATTGGCTGCTGTCCGACTTGCCAAAATCAAATCTGAAATCCCAAGGGCATAAACCAATGAAGTATCCTTGACTAAACTCATGATTTCATTAAAGACGCTCGGTAAGACAATCTTTGTAACCTGAGGCAAAATAATATAGCGCACTGTGTCAAAAGGACTAAACTTCAAAACCTTAGCAGCCTCATATTGACCTTTAGGAATGGTTTCAATCCCACCACGAAAGATTTCAGCAAAGTAGGCTGCATAGTTCAATACAAAAGCGATCACAGCAGCAGGCAAACGATCTAAACGTATCCCAATGCTAGGGAGAACATAGTAAATAAAGATTAATTGCAAGAGCAAGGGAGTCCCTCGCATCACCCAAATATAAAGGTCAATCAGATAATGGAGGGGTTTCCAGCGGACTTGTAAAGCAAAGGCAACGACAATACCTAAAGGAATTGAAAAGATCAAGACCAGAGCAAAGACTTGAAGAGTCATACTTGCACCGTTCAATAAACTTGGTAATATCTCAAACATATAAGACATACTGCACCTCCTAAAAATTATTGTTCCTATTATAGCATAAATAAACAATTTAGCAAGGGTTTTTGTAAAAAAATTCTATAATTATTGAACTATACACCTTTATCTAAGAAATCAGAGCGAAATATCATCTTACAGAATTCGAAGAATTATAAGGATTCTAGACGAGAATATAGGTTTAACTTCTAATTCTGAGAGAACAATAATCAAAATATTTTTATCAAATATCTATAAAGATTTCAATGATATAGAACTCTATTTACTCTCATTCACTTCATACCTCTAGAGATATAAAAAAGAACCACTTTATAAGAATAGTATCATTTCTACTATCCATACAAGTGGCTCTTTGATGATGCCATAGCAAGGGCATCAAAATTTTTCAACTAGATTATTTAACTTTTTTGAAACGGAATAAGAGAATGGAACCAAATGCAAGTACTACTCCTACAACAGTAAGCAACATAGTCATTTCAGAAGTACCAGTATTTGGTAGTTCTTTAGTTTCTCCTGGTTGTTTAGGTTTGTCATCAGAAGATCCTGGAGTCTCAGCAGCATAAGTATTTGTGATGGTTGGATTATTGCCTGTAACTTTTGCTACAAGTTTACCTTGACCATTGTCTGCAACTTTTACTGTTACTGTATAAGCATTTTTATCATAAGTTACACCAGCTTCACCACCATCTTTTTCAGTGATCGTGTATGTGTAAGTTCCTGCAGCAGTGTATTCAATCGCTGGGAAAGTAACTGTTCCGTCCGCAGCATTTTTAGCTGTAGCTACAAGTTTGTCGCCTTCTTTCAATTCAAATTCATATTTATCTGCCTCAAGAGTTTTACCATTTAGGACTTTTTTAGCAGTAATTGAAGTTGTTGCAGATTTAGCAGAATACGAATTTACAAAAACTTTATTGTCATATTTAACACTTGCAAACTTCTCACCATAAACATCTGTTACAGTAACTTCTGCGTTAATAGTCTTATCATCGTAAGCAAAACCTGGTTTTTGATCATTAACTTCTTTGATCTGATACTTATAAGTACCCACTGTAGAGAATTTAACGGCTTTAAATTTCACTTTGCCATCTTTATCATTCTTAACAGTTTCCACAACTGATCCGTTTGGATCAAGTAGTTGGAAGCTAAATTCTTCAGCAGCTAAGTCTTTTCCTTTTAACTGCTTAGAAACCTCAAATGAAACTTCTGTAGAACGTGAACCTGAACTAATACCTTCAGTTGTGGTTAATGGTGCAAAACCTTCTACATCAAAGTTTTCAGTCGAAGTCGTAATTTTAACGTTATTGAAAGCTTTCTTTGTTGTATTATCAACTGGAGCTGTGATACGAGTCTTATAAACTACATACAAACCTTGGTTGATTAGATCACCATTACCATTTGGAGTAATAGTGAAGCGATTAGAATCTTGAACAACAATGTGACTTGGATTCAAAAGAGGATGATGTTCATCCTTACCCCATTCAGTAAAGTAGTAACCTGTAATCTCACTAGCTAATACTTGCCCTTCAGGGATTGTATCTTGAATCGAAACGCCTTCATAAGGATTAGCATATTTGTTTACGCGAATATACCAATTAATATAATTTGGATCGTTCGTATCTTGAACTCCCCATTTAGTAAATCCTGTTGGATCCTCATCTGGAACAATACGAGTCAAATTGTATACTCCTGCTCCAGGAATGTCGATTGGATATGATTTATTGAGTTCAACATTATCAGCCCATACAACAGTAAATAAGGCCGAAATTTGTTTCTCTTCAGGTAAGTTAGCAAAATAATCTTCGTTAGTTACCGTTACAGTCGCTGTATTTACAGACTTATTTGTCGTTAACTCAGCAACTTTAGTGACTCCATCGTTACCAAAGATTTCAGTAGTTGAATCTGTTTCAATTTTGAATTCATTTGGAACTTTATAAACCATAAAGTCACCATTCTTCAACGTTGTTGAGTTGTCGAATTTGTAGGTGGTTTGAAGGTAAAATTTCCCTTCACCATACTCTGCACCGTCAACTAACTTATTATTGTTAATTGTCGGTACTGTCGTTAGCGTATAGCTACTAGATGGTAGTTCAGCAGCTTTAACCACATTGCTAGTTCTTAGTACTGGGATAAATACTGAAGCTACTAACAATAGCGCCATGAATGCATGAGAAAGTTTTTTATTAATCTTTTTCACAACATTTGCCTCCTTTATTTTTGGGGATAGATTCCCTTATTTATTATTATATATTCTTATATAAATTTGTCAAGTATTTCATAGTAGTTCGATGTTCAAATCATACCTTTAAACTCTTATTTTATAGGGTGTAGCAGGCTTTCATCGTTCAAAACTTCATCTAAATTGGCTATAAGAAATTCTAACATTTATATTATATTAGTAAAAAAGAAAAGACCTCTGAGGTCTTTCAAATCATTCATTTAAAGTCATTCGTTTCTGTTAATAAAATTTTACAAAAAATAGAAATCCTTAAAGTGTTTCTAAGAGTTCTTGCATTTGAACATCATCTGGAATGAGTTTTAAATAGGCTTCAGCTTGCACTTTGGCTTCTTCAAAATACCCCAATTCACGCAAAAGATAAGTATACTGCTCCAGAAATTCAGGATTATCCTTGAGATCAAGCGATAGTTCCTGATAGAGCTCATAAGCCTTATCTAAATCCTCGATTTCCTGGTAAGAACGGGCAATCGTCCACTTGGTCAAGAGATTTTCAGGTTCTTGACTTTGGAGAGCGATGATATCTTCGTACCGCTCTTGTTCCATATAAATGGTTGCAAGTCGAAGGAAAATTTCTTCTGTATCCTCTGCATCTTCTTTGGCAGTAAGGAGAAACTGCTCTGCACTACTAGGATCATGCAATTCATACGAAAATTGAGAAGCAGCCAGTAAGAGCCGTGTTTCAAACGGATTTTTCTCCAAGCCTTGTTTAGCAATACGAAGGGCCTCTTCCACCTGATGTTCCTTATGCAAAGCTTGACTATAACCATATTCATATCCTTCAAAGTCAGGTGAAATGGTATCAATCTGCTTAAAGTAAAGAACAGATTTTTGATACTCTTCTTGGTCAAAGTAAAGACTAGCCAGTTCAAAGGCAGTTTGGTCATCGTATTCTAATTCTAAAGCTTTTTCTAAGAATTCAGTTGCAGCTTCAAACTTGCCTAACTGGGCATAAGCGTAGCCAATTCGTTGATAGGTTGAGACACCCGTTTGCTCATAGATGGAGCGATTGTCTAATTGAGCATAACCCTGAATAGCTTCCTGATAATTTCCTAACTCACTATCCAACTCAGCCAAACCAAAAACTAATAAGGCATCATCTGAGTAGTTTAAAGCTTCCAGTAACTTTTCACGCGCTACATCTGTCAATCCTTCCAATTGATAGAGGTCTGCCTTCAAGGCCAAGGCCGACACGTACCAGTCACTTTCGGGTGTGATTTCCTCAAGGTAAGCAAAGGCTTCCTCAACATTGCCATCCTCACTAGCAATGCTGGCTAAGTTCAGATTCACTTCTGGAAATTCTGTAACGATATGTTGGTAAATTTCTTTTGCTTGAGGATAAAAGCCAATTCCCTCAAGATAGCTTGCTAGTTCATAGAGAACTTCACTTGAATCTGTTTCGAGGGCTTTGTGAAAAAACTGATCCGCTTTGGTTAAATCCTGTTCATCCAAAGCCTGGAGCATGCGTTGACTATTGTTCACTCTTGATTTCCTCCCCTTCTTCTTCATACAAACCGCTGACTTTCTTATACCAGTTAAAGATAGCTGAGATAACGACCTTGGCAGAAGCATAGACAGGAATTCCCAGCAAGACTCCCCAAATACCAAACATGGATCCTGAAGTTAGGAGAACAAAGAGGACATTGATGGGATGGATGTTTAGCTGACTACCTAAAATAAGCGGAGAAACAAAGCGACCTTCAATCGTTTGTTCAACAATAAAGACAATAATCACTTTCAAAAGCATCACAGGTCCTGCAATCAAGCCCAAAACCAGAGCAGGCAACATCGCTAGAAAACTACCCAGGTAAGGTACTAGATTGAGGATACCAGCCGTTACACCTAGAGTGACAGCGTAGCGTAAACCGATAATCTTAAAGAAGATAATAAACATGATAGCTACAATAATAGCTACTGTAACTTGTCCTCTAACATAGTTTGACAGCTGTTTATTGACATCTGATAGGATTTCACCCACAGGTTCTTTTAACTTGGTTGGGATAAACTTAGTCAAATAGTCTCGTAGACCTTTTCCATCGCGCAAGAGATAAAAGAGCATGAAGGGTACGATAATAACCGCTACAATGACCTGGGAAACGCTACTGATAAAGGCGCTAACCCAGTTAACAGCTTGAGAAGAGATTTTGCTGGCCCACATGGTCGCCTCACTAGAAACATTGGAAAGAACCTGCTCCAACTGTGGTCTAAAATCATCTGGCAAGCGTTTGGTTACAAGGTCATTGATCACCTTATCAGCATCTTCCAGGTATGTCGGCACATTCTTCGCAAAATTTAAGACTTGGCGCTGCAGATTAGGAATTGCGACTGCCAGCCCCCAAATGATAAAGAGTCCGATAATGACAAAAACAATACTAATGGCAAGAACACGATTGATCTTGTGCTTCTCCATCCAGTCCACAATCGGATTGAGGAGGTAATAAAGTAAACCAGATAAAATAACTGGCAACATGACAACCCCTAAAAAGTCCAATACCGGTAAAAAGATAAAACTAATCTTACTTAGAATAAAAATATTTAGCCCCAGTAACAAGGTTACTAAAAATACAGTGATGGCTTTATTATCTAAAAACCACTTAAAAAACCAAGATAGGCTAAAATGTTTCTCTTTATGTTCCATAAATACATCCTTTCTGTCATTCTCTCATTATACCATTTTTAGACTAAAATAACTCTTTTTTAAAGTGCTTACATGAATGAATCTAGTGCTTCATGACTGCCATTTTGTGGTATAATGAACTTATCATTATTAAGAGGTATGGACATGAAAGAAACTGTTTATTTTGGAACTTACACTCGTCGCTTATCTAAAGGGATTTACAAGGCAGATTTTGATACAGAAACAGGCCAGCTTGAAAATCTTGAACTCTTTGCTGCTGAACCAAGTCCGACCTACCTTGCCTTTGACCAACAGCAACACTTATACACTGTAGGGAGCCAGGATGGCTTAGGTGGAATCGCTGCTTACAAGACAGATGGCGCTTTGCTAAATCATGTGGTTGAAGAAGGCGCTCCCCATTGCTATGTGGCAGTGGATGAAAAATGTGGTCTCGTTTATGGGGCCAACTATCATAAGGGTCAAGTTCTCGTTTATAAACGTCAAACGGATGGTAGCCTCATCCAAACGGATCTAGATCAACATAGTGGACAAGGTCCTCATGAAAACCAAACTTCCCCACATGTACACTTTACGGATCTAACACCTGACCAGTACCTCGTCACCTGTGATCTAGGAACAGATGAGGTAACAACCTATGATGTTAATCCAGAAGGAAAACTAAGTAAACTCTACACTTATCACAGCCAAGCTGGGGCAGGTGCACGCCACATCGTTTTCCACCACCACTATAAGATTGCCTATCTCATCTGCGAACTTAATAGCACGATAGAGGTCTTGATTTATGATGGGGTTGGTGAATTTGAACGCATGCAAGTTATTTCAACCTTACCAGATGGATACGAAGGCTTTAATGCTACTGCTGCCATTCGTCTTTCAAAAGATGGCAAATACCTCTATGCATCCAACCGAGGTCATGATTCCATTGCAGTCTATACAATCCTCGCTGATGGTAGCTTGGAATTATTAGAGATTGTACCAAGCCATGGTAAAAATCCACGTGATTTCGACCTAACTCCTGATCAAGAGTTTCTCATTGCTGTTCATCAAGATTCTGATAACGCAACCGTCTTTAAACGCAATCCTAAAAGTGGTCGTCTTGCAGAACTTTCTAACGACTTTCATGTCCCTGAAGCAGTCTGCATCAACTTCCCACATTAAAAAAAATGAACTTGAGTTTCAAGTTCATTTTTTTATAGTCTATTTCCGACATTGATACGGTTGATAGCACGTTGCAATGCGATTTTTGCACGACGCTCTTGGTCAATCAAATGCTTGTCATGGGCTTCTTCGATTTCTCGTTCAGCGCGAAGTTTTGCACGTTCAGCACGACTGATATCGATATCACGAGCACGTTCTGCTGAGTCTGCTACAATAGTAATGATGTCATTGGCAATCTCGATAATTCCTCCGTTCACTGCAATCCAGTTCACATGAGTATCATCATCGATACGTTTTACCTTCACTTCATCAACCGCTAAAACCGCAATCATATTTTCATGTCGTGGCAAGATCCCCATCTCACCATCCAGAGTTCGAACCGATACAAAGCTGGCATGGTGATCATAGACGAGGCCATCTGGTGTCACGATCTGGACAGTTAAATGAGCCATAGATCACCTCTTAAAATCCCATTTTTTCTGCCTTAGCAATGACGTCTTCGATTGAACCGACACCACGGAAGGCATCTTCTGGTAACTGGTCATGTTTTCCTTCAAGGATTTCCTTAAAGCCACGAACTGTTTCCGCTACTGGCACATAAGAACCAGGTTGACCAGTAAATTGTTCTGCAACGTTAAAGTTTTGAGACAAGAAGAACTGGATACGACGGGCACGTGCAACCAAGGTCTTTTCTTCATCAGAAAGTTCATCCATACCAAGGATAGCAATGATATCTTGCAATTCATGGTAACGTTGAAGGACACGTTTAACTTCAGCAGCAACTGCATAGTGCTCTTCTCCAACGATTTCAGGTGCCAAGGCACGAGAGCTTGAAGCAAGTGGGTCAACGGCTGGGTAGATACCCAATTGTACCAACTTACGTTCCAAGTTTGTTGTTGAATCCAAGTGAGCGAAAGCTGTTGCTGGCGCTGGGTCAGTATAGTCATCCGCTGGCACATAGATAGCCTGGATAGAGGTTACAGAACCCTTCTTAGTTGATGTGATACGTTCTTGCAATTGACCCATTTCCGTAGCAAGTGTTGGTTGGTAACCAACGGCTGAAGGCATACGACCCAAAAGGGCAGATACTTCTGAACCAGCCTGAGTGAAACGGAAGATATTGTCGATAAAGAGAAGCACGTCTTGGCCTTCTACATCACGGAAGTATTCAGCGATTGTCAAACCAGTAAGGGCAACACGCATACGTGCTCCAGGTGGCTCATTCATCTGACCAAATACCATGGCTGTTTTCTCGATAACGCCTGATTCTTTCATTTCCCAGTAAAGGTCGTTCCCTTCACGAGTACGTTCCCCAACACCGGTAAATACTGAAATACCACCGTGTTCTTGGGCAATGTTGTGAATCAATTCTTGGATTAAGACGGTTTTACCAACTCCGGCACCACCGAAAAGTCCAACTTTACCACCTTTAAGGTAAGGGGCAAGAAGGTCGATAACCTTAATCCCTGTTTCAAGGATTTCAGAAGAGGTAGACAACTCATCAAAAGTTGGAGCTTTTTTATGAATTGGCTGACGCTCTGCGTCTTCTGTAAAAGGAGCTTCCAAGTCAATGGTATCTCCCAAAACATTGAAGACACGTCCCAAAGTTTCTTTACCTACTGGTACAGAGATTGGACGACCTGTGTCCAAAACTTCCATTCCACGAGTCAAACCATCTGTTGATTCCATGGCGATAGTACGGACCATACCATCTCCCAACTCCAAGGCTACTTCAAGGACGATTTTTGTTTTTCTTTCGTCATTTTTGTAGACGACAAGTGCATTATTAATCTCAGGAAGTGTTTCCCCTGCTGCAAACAAGACATCTACAACGGGTCCGATAACCTGAGCAATTTTACCTGAACTCATCTCCTTCTCCTATTCTATATAAGATACTGTCGGTTCCTAGCTCAACTAGGTCCTAATACTCTTCGAAAATCAAATTCAAACCACGTCAGCGTCGCCTTACCGTACTCAAGTACAGCCTGCGGCTAGCTTCCTAGTTTGCTCTTTGATTTTCATTGAGTATAAGTTCATTTTCATACGAGCTGGACTAAATCCTATTCTAAGGCACTAGCCCCCGCTACGATTTCTGTAATTTCTTGTGTAATCGCCGCCTGTCTGGCACGGTTATACTGGATTGTCAAATCATTGATAACTTTCTTGGCATTATCAGTCGCAGTTTGCATAGCTGTCATACCTGCAGCATTTTCAGCTGTCTTGGCATCGATAATAGCCCCGTAAATCATACTTTCTGCAAACTGTGGCAACAACTGCTCCAAAATTTCTTCTCGGCTAGTTTCCAATTCAAAGGTCAAGCTGTAACTTTCATCCGCTTCATTTGGATCCAAGTCAACAATCGGAAGCATTTGTTCCACACGCATTTGACTTGTGAGAGTATTGACATGATGGTTGTAGCAGACGTACAGTTCATCAAAAAGTTCGTTTTGGTACATCTCAATCGTTTTTGAAATAATTTTACGAACTTCATCAAAACTAGGTTGATCTGCCAAGCCACGTAGTTCATAGATTGGCTGAATACCACGAGCCTTAAAGAAATCAGCCCCCATACCACCGATACAGATGATTTCAAAACCTGTACCATCTGGATGGTATTCTTCTTTCAACTCCATAACGGCTTTAAGGATGGAAGCATTATAACCTCCAACCAATCCACGGTCTGAAGTGATAACGATATAACCTGTTTTCTTAACAGGGCGACTAATGAGCATCGGATTGGTTGAACCACCAGATCCGTTACCATGCAGAATATCCGTTAAAAGCTTACGAACCTTCTGAGCGTAAACTTGGAAGTTGCGCGCTGCTTCTTCAGAGCGACCTAACTTGGCAGCCGATACCATTTGCATGGCATTAGTGATTTGACTCGTATTTTTTGTTGAGGCGATTTTTGTTTTAATATCATTTAGAGATACTGCCATCTGACACCTCTATTCTTATTGGAAGCTGGATTGATTGAGAAACTCTGTAATCGCAGCATCCAAGACTGCTTCTTCTGGCAAGTCTTTTGTATCACGAATGGTTTCCAAAATCTCTGGATAATGAGCATCAAAGAAAGTATGGAACTCTTCCTCAAAACGAACAATGTCATCTACTGGAATCGTATCCAAGAAACCATGTGTCAAAGCATAGAGAATGGTTACTTGTTTCTCAACAGGTAATGGTTTGTGAACAGGTTGTTTCAAGACTTCCACTGTACGACGTCCACGGTTCAACTTAGCCTGTGTTGCTGCATCCAAGTCAGAACCAAACTTAGTGAAGGCTTCCAACTCACGGTATGAAGCAAGGTCGATACGAAGTGTACCAGCAACCTTCTTCATGGCTTTGATTTGTGCAGAACCACCTACACGAGATACAGATGAACCCGCATCAATGGCTGGACGAATACCCGCATTGAAGAGACCATCACCAAGGAAGATTTGTCCATCAGTGATAGAAATCACGTTGGTTGCGATATAGGCAGAGATATCTCCTGCTTGTGTCTCGATAAATGGTAGGGCTGTAATAGATCCACCACCAAGCTCATCAGAAACTTTAGCTGAGCGCTCAAGCAAACGGCTGTGAAGGTAGAAAACATCCCCTGGGAAGGCTTCACGACCTGGTGGACGACGAAGCAAGAGAGACAGTTCACGATAAGCTACCGCTTGTTTTGAAAAATCATCATAAACGATCAAAACATGCTTACCTTGGTACATAAATTCTTCCGCCATAGCAACCCCAGCATAAGGAGCTAGGAAGAGCAATGGAGATGGTTGTGAAGCAGAGGCTGTCACAACGATTGTGTAGTCCAAGGCACCGTACTGACGAAGTGTTTCTACTTGCGTACGAACTGTTGATTCTTTTTGTCCAATCGCTACGTAGATACAGATCATATCTTGACCTTTTTGGTTCAGGATCGTATCAATCGCAATGGTTGTTTTCCCTGTCTGACGGTCACCGATAATCAACTCACGTTGACCACGACCAATCGGTACAAGGGCGTCAATAGCTTTCAAACCTGTTTGCAATGGTTCTGATACAGACTTACGTTGCATAACACCAGGAGCTGGCGCTTCTACTGGACGAGACTTATCAGTATGGATTTCTCCAAGACCGTCAACTGGACGACCAAGTGGATCCACAACACGTCCAATAAGGCTCTCACCAACAGGAACTTCCATGATTTTACCTGTACGGCGAATGGTATCGCCTTCACGAATATCTGTAAAGTCACCTAGGATGATAATCCCAACGTCTGTTGACTCCAAGTTCTGCGCCATCCCATAAGAGCCGTTTTCAAAAATCAACAGCTCCCCACTCATGGCATTTTCAAGGCCGTGAGCACGCGCAATTCCGTCCCCGATATAGGTTACAACACCTGTTTCAGATACATCAAAATTGGGTTTGAAATTTTCAATTTGTTGCTTAATTAAAGCGCTGATTTCTTGTGCGTTAATTGCCAAAAGAACACCACTTTCTATTTCAAATTTTCTTTAACAACTCGAAGTTGTTGTTTAATACTCACATCAATTGTCTTGTGATTAGCAAAAATGACAAAACCACCAATGAGTCCTTCATCAATTTGTTCTTTGACGCTCCGCACTTTCAGAGACATTTTTTTCTCTATCAATGGGAGCAGACGTTCCTTCTGTTCATCTGTTAAAGGATGAGCTGAAGAAATCGTGACTACAAAACGATTGGTCTCTTTTTCAAGGCGATTCAAACAATCTGCAATTACTTCATAAAAAAGATTTGCTCTGTGATTGTAAACCAGAACTTGAATAAAGTTTTGCATTAAAGGTGACACAGAGTCTTGAAAGAAACGAACTGTTTTTTCCTTATCTGACTCATCGACTGCCACCTGAGCTAAAAAAGAAGGTAAACCCGTTTCTTCTGCGACTTGCTTGATTTGATCCAAGTCTGAAAAAATCCGGTCCTCTTCTCCTTTTTCAATCACTAATTGGACAAAAGGCATGCTGTACTTTTCAATGACCTTTGCTGTTTTCTTGTCCATTAGGCTTCTCCTAGCTGATCGATATACTGATCAATGAGTTCCTTATGGGCATGACTGTCAAGGTTTTGTGAGATGATTTTCCCAGCTAGACTAACTGTCAAATCTGCCACCTCGCCCTTAACACTTTGTAAAGCTTCAGCTTTATTTTGCGCAATTTCTTGGTTGGCTTTTTCTTTTAAGCGCCCTGCTTCAAGTTTAGCTTCGGCTAAAATATCGGCTTTACTTTTCTCAGCAGTTCCCTTTGCATTCTCGATAATCGTTTTAGCTTCGGTACGGCTACCTGCTAACTCAGCTTCACGTTGGTTAGCTAGTTCCTCAGCCTTTTTACGGGCTTCCTCGGCACCATCAATATCTGAAGAAATCTTTTCAGCACGTTCATCCAAGATGCTGGAAATATTTCCCCAAGCATATTTTTTCACTAAAAAGATTAATAAAAGGAAGGAACCAGCGATAAGAATAAAGTCACCGATAATGGTACTAATAGTTAAATCCATCTTCTAATCCTCCTCTACTTACTCTTCCCCTTCATTTATTTTTTTACCAATGTACATAGATGACAACATGGTAAATACATAAGCCTGAATACATGAAATGAAAATTGAAAAGGCTGTCCATAACATGTTTGCGATAAAGGCAAAAGGATACCAATACAAAGCATTTTGTGACAAGGCTAATAGCAATCCAGCTAAGACCTCACCGGCAAAAATATTTCCGTAGATCCGAATCGCCAAGGAAGCAAAATTGGTGAACTCTTCTAAAATGTTCATCGGAGTCATAAAGCCAGGTGTAACAAATGCTCTCAAATATTCTTTAACGCCTCTACGACGAACTCCTTCTACATGGGCGATCAAAGTGATCAAGAATGATAGGGATAAATCGTATCCAAGGTTGGCTGTTGGAGAAGTCCACAAGTTATAACCGTTTGTTGTTTGTACTTTTGCCATTAAGCCGATATTATTGGCAACCAAGATAAACAGAAATAGAGAAAACAGAAATAAGGAATAATCCTTGATGTATGATTCTCCAATGTTTGGTTTGGTAAAACCAATCACAAAGTCGTAAATCATCTCAAGAGCATTTTGTTTGCCCTTTGGACGGATGGTCATTTTACGACTTGCCCAGTAGACAAAGGCAAAAACCATCAAAACAGTTACAAGAGACATGGCAAGCAGGGTCAAATCAAAGGATATTGGTCCAATATTAACGGTTGGATTCAAACTTTCTTCCATGGTTTGACACCTCCATTTCTAAATAGAGTTGTCTATTTAATGACAAATGACATCGCCAAGGTTACAAAGAATGTTCCTTCGATAAAGGCAATCCCCATGATCATCAAACTACGCAATTGTGGGATGATATCTGGTTGGCGTGCTGCAGACTTGAACAAACCGTTCATCAAAAATCCTTCTGCAAGGGATACACCCATACAGGCAAGACATAGACCGAAAAATGTTAAATTCATGATGAATTCTCCTTTTATTTAAAATTTACTTACTTAGTTTAGTCCTAAAATTTGTTTTTGTCAACTTTTTACTTACGTTGGAAGCGTTTCAGATGATTTATTTTTATTTTTGCTATTTTTATACCACTGTATAGATAAGTTTCTCATTTTATGATGAAATGTGTTTCCACTTTCTCTATATTTTCCGAAATAAATTGAAAAATCCAAGTTTAGAACTTGGATAGATTCATTTTATTTGAAATAGTGGGAATAGTGTTGTTTACACCCTGGATTAAATGGAGATTTGCAATAAGGGCAGGCTATCTGCTTTTGATATTCTTGAAATGTTATTGTCCTCATACAAGCCCCACATAAAATCGGTCGATCCTCAGAAAGCGCCAAAGGATAGGGCGAAAAAACATGCGTTTCTATAGCATTGTGGCACTGATAGCAAGCATAATATTTTTTACACTCATAGCACTGAAGAGAAACGATGTCCTTTTCGCCATGATAATGAACACATCTGCCTTCATCATCAACTAACAAACCTTGTGCTTGATTCATTCACTTTTCCTTCTCTAGGCACGAACTGTGACGCTGGTTCCATCTTCCTTATAGAGGTTGATGAGCCCTTCCTTGAGAGCGCGGACCATATCCCCTGCTTGAACAGGTTGTGGAACCTTGATTGTCAAGAGTTCCATTGGATTTGGAGCACGGTCTATTTTATTGCCCTTGGCATCATGAAGATCTTCGATATAAGTTTCAAAATGTCGGAAACCTGGTCCGTAAAACTCAACTTGGTCTCCTTCATTGATAACATTCCGTTGACGAATGGTTGCCGTTTGAGTCGCATCATCATACGAAACCACTTCAGCGACAAACTTGTATTCAGGAATTTTACGACGAGCGCCAAACAACTGTTCGTTTTCAGACGGTGTACCGTAGTAGAAACCTGTTGCCAATTCACGTTGGGCAACCTTCCACATCTCGTCTACCAAGTCCTGTTTGATGGCTTCAAATTTCTCGGGACTTTCGAGATAAGCATCTACAGCCGCCTTGTAACAGTTGGTCACAGTTGAAACATAGTGGATCGACTTCATACGACCTTCAATCTTGAGACTGTCTACACCGTTTTCGATCATATCTGGAATATGGTCAATCATGGACATGTCAACGGCTGACATCGAAAATTCTTCTGGAATTTCACCTTTCAGACTCTTACGTTCTTGACCAAAAGGCATGTCATAAAGATCGTATTTCCAACGACAAGACTGAGAACAGCCCCCACGGTTGGCATCACGCATACTCATGTGGTTTGATAACGTACAGCGACCTGAGTAAGAAATACACATGGCTCCATGGACAAAGGCTTCAATTTCTACATCAGTACGTTTGCGAATCTCTGCCAATTCTTCCATTGAAACTTCACGGGCCAAAACCACGCGAGTTAGACCAAGTTCTTTCCAGAACTCTAAAGTTTCATAGTTGGTCGCACTAGCTTGGGTTGAAAGGTGGATTTCAAGACCTGGTGCTTCGGTTGCTGCAATCATAATCAAGGCTGGATCTGACACGATAACTGCGGCAATCCCGATGTCACGCAACTTACGGAACCATTCTCCAGCACCAGCTTCGTTTCCTTCGTGCATAACCATGTTAGCAGCCACATAGACCTTGGCACCGTACTTAGCAGCAAACTGCACGCCTTCTTCCATCTGTTCAAAGGTGAAGTTTCCTGCACGGCTACGAAGACCATAGGCCTGTCCACCGATGAAGACTGCGTCCGCACCATATTGAACAGCTACTTTCAGCTTCTCTAAAGTCCCTGCAGGTGATAAAACCTCAGGACGTTTTAATGTTTTTGTCATTTCTTCTCCTATTTGCAATATAAAAGTTTGACGTTTTTCCTTCTCATTTTATAGTAAATAAGCGATAAAATCAAGCCTAGACAGATTGTTTTGACAATTCTAATCTTTTAAGAAAACAAAAAACTAGCCTTTCTAGACTAGTTATTTTCAAGATAAAATTCAAAGCGTTCGCCCACGTATTGACTCTTTACATACTCGAAAGCCGTCCCATCTTCAAGATAAGAGACCTGAGTCAAGGCTAAAATGGCATGCCCTTTTTCAACTTCTAGATAGTGAGCAATTTTTTCCTTAGCCAATCTCGCATAAATGGTCTGTTGGGATTTGCCAATCCGATAGCCATGTTGCTGCAAGGTATGGAAGAAATGACTGGTGATTTCTTCTTTTTTGAAATCCTTAATAAATTTCTCAGGAATAGATGCGACTTCATAGACTAGTGGAACTTGGTCAGCGTAACGCACCCGTTCCATGCGGATAATATTCTCTGTCGGAGCAATCCCTAGATTAGCGACCTCTTGCTCATTTGGAATGGTTCTTCTGTAAGAAATGAGTTGACTAGAAGGAACTTTCCCCTGAGATTTGACAATCTCCGTAAAACTGGTTGTCCCCCGCATTTTTTCTTGGACACGAGTGCTAGAGACAAAGGTTCCACTTCCTACACGACGCTCCAAAACTCCTTCCTCAACCAAGAGAGAGATAGCCTGGCGTAATGTCATCCGGCTAACTTGAAACTGTTCAGCTAAATCTCGCTCACTTGGAAGTCTCTCTCCGATTTTCCAATGATGCTCATCTATATCCTTCTTGATCTGATCGTGGATTTTCATATAAGCTGGTAACATGATTCTCACTTCTTTTCTTTATTTTCTCCATTGTACCGTATTTGCTAATAAAAAGTCAAACTTTGCCTTGTTTAGTTGGTAATTCGCCCCTATTTGTGATAGAATATTGAAAAAGATATTTCTTTTGAGAAAGGAAAAAGATGAGCAACATTTCAACTGACTTGCAAGATGTCGAAAAAATCATCGTGCTGGACTATGGTAGCCAATACAACCAGCTGATTTCACGTCGTATTCGTGAAATTGGTGTTTTTTCAGAGCTAAAAAGTCACAAAATCTCAGCCGCAGAGGTTCGTGCGATTAACCCTGTAGGGATCATCCTCTCTGGTGGACCAAACTCTGTATACGAAGATGGTTCATTTGATATTGACCCAGAAATTTTTGAACTTGGCATTCCAATTTTGGGAATCTGCTATGGTATGCAACTTTTAACTCATAAACTTGGAGGAAAAGTTGTCCCTGCAGGTGATGCTGGTAACCGTGAGTATGGACAATCACCACTTACCCATACCACTTCTGCCCTCTTTGAAGGAACTCCTGAAGAACAGATTGTTTTGATGAGCCATGGCGATGCTGTTACAGAGATTCCAGCTGATTTTGTTCGTACTGGAACTTCTGCTGACTGTCCTTATGCAGCTATTGAAAACCCTGACAAGCACATCTATGGTATCCAATTCCACCCAGAAGTTCGCCATTCTGTATACGGAAATGATATCCTTCGTAACTTTGCCCTTAACATCTGTCAGGCTAAGGGTGATTGGTCAATGGACAACTTTATCGATATGCAGATCAAGAAAATCCGTGAAACTGTAGGTGACAAACGTGTTCTTCTCGGTCTATCAGGTGGTGTTGACTCTTCTGTTGTTGGAGTTCTTCTTCAAAAAGCGATCGGTGATCAATTGATCTGTATCTTTGTAGACCACGGTCTTCTCCGTAAGGGAGAAGCTGACCAAGTTATGGACATGCTTGGTGGTAAGTTCGGTTTGAATATCGTCAAAGCAGACGCTGCAAAACGCTTCCTTGACAAACTTGCTGGCGTTTCTGACCCTGAACAAAAACGGAAGATTATCGGTAATGAATTTGTTTATGTCTTTGATGACGAAGCTAGCAAGCTAAAAGATGTAAAATTCCTTGCTCAAGGAACACTATACACTGACGTAATTGAGTCTGGTACAGACACAGCCCAAACCATCAAATCACACCACAATGTTGGTGGTCTTCCAGAAGACATGCAGTTTGAATTGATTGAACCATTGAACACTCTTTATAAAGACGAAGTCCGTGCCCTCGGTACAGAACTTGGTATGCCAGACCACATCGTATGGCGCCAACCATTCCCAGGACCAGGACTTGCTATCCGTGTCATGGGTGAAATCACTGAAGAAAAACTAGAAACTGTTCGTGAATCAGACGCTATCCTTCGTGAAGAAATTGCCAAAGCTGGTCTTGACCGCGATATCTGGCAATACTTCACTGTCAATACAGGCGTTCGTTCAGTCGGTGTTATGGGTGATGGTCGTACTTATGACTACACCATTGCCATTCGTGCCATTACTTCTATCGATGGTATGACAGCTGACTTTGCCAAGATTCCTTGGGAAGTCCTTCAAAAAATTTCTGTACGTATCGTTAACGAAGTAGACCACGTTAACCGTATCGTCTACGATATTACAAGTAAACCACCTGCAACCGTGGAGTGGGAATAAACCAATCAAACACAAAAGAACTCTGAATCGGATTCAGAGTTCTTTTTTAGGTAGCACTTCTGCTTTCCTTTTTTATTTGCGTTTTTTCTTCGCTTTTTTCATTTTGTTGGCCATGCGTTTCATAGACTGTTTCATGGCAAATTCACCAATTTTACCTTTGAGTCCGCCACCAAACATCTGGCTCATATCTGGCATGCCTGCTCCTCCGAGACCTGACATATCTGGCATGCCACCTTGTCCCATCATGCCTTCAAGGGCAGACATATCCATTCCTCCCATATTTGGCATATTTTTAGGAAGGTTGTTTGGATTGATTCCCATCTGCTTCATCATCTTGTTCATATCCCCAGACATAACACCCTGCATGAGCTGTTTAGCTTGGTTAAAGTCCTTGATGAATTTATTGACTTCGACAAAGGTATTTCCAGAACCAGCAGCGATACGGCGGCGACGACTTGGATTTAACAAATCAGGATTTTTGCGTTCTTCAGGTGTCATAGAAGACACAATGGCACGTTTGCGCGCAATCTGTCGCTCATCCACCTTCATATTTTGAAGGGCAGGGTTGTTAGCCATACCTGGAATCATCTTGAGCAAGTCTTCCATTGGCCCCATGTTTTGAACCTGATCCAATTGATCAATGAAATCATTGAAATCAAAGGTGTTTTCACGCATCTTCTCGGCCATTTCAAGAGCTTTTTGCTCATCGTATTCTTGAGAGGCTTTCTCGATCAAGGTCAGCATATCCCCCATACCAAGGATACGGCTTGACATACGGTCTGGGTGGAAGGTTTCGATATCTGTAATCTTTTCACCCGTACCGGTGAACTTGATAGGTTTACCAGTGATATGGCGAACAGACAAAGCCGCACCACCACGAGTATCCCCATCAATCTTGGTAAGGATGACACCAGTTACTTCCAACTGAGCATTAAACTCACGGGCGACATTCGCTGCTTCCTGACCAATCATGGCATCAATGACGAGTAGGATTTCATTTGGTTGGGCAAGTGCTTTAACATCACGAAGCTCATTCATGAGAAGTTCATCGATTTGTAAACGCCCTGCCGTATCAATCAAGACATAGTCGTTGTGATTGGCTTGTGCTTGCTCCAAACCTTGACGAACTATCTCAACAGCTGGCACTTCTGTTCCAAGTGCAAAGACAGGAACATCGATCTGCTGTCCAAGTGTTTTCAACTGATCGATGGCTGCTGGACGATAAATATCTGCCGCAATCATCAAAGGACGAGCATTTTCTTCCTTCTTGAGTTTATTAGCCAGCTTACCAGCAAAGGTCGTTTTACCAGCCCCCTGCAAACCGACCATCATGATAATGGTTGGAATTTTTGGTGACTTGATAATTTCTGCCGTATCGGAACCTAAAACAGCTGTCAATTCCTCATCAACGATTTTGATAATCTGTTGGGCTGGATTGAGGGTATCAATGACCTCGTGTCCGACTGCACGTTCACGAACCTTCTTGATAAAGTCCTTTACAACAGGCAAAGCAACGTCGGCTTCCAGCAAGGCCAAACGAATTTCTTTGGTTGCTTCTTGGACATCAGCCTCAGAGATTTTTCCTTTTTTACGTAGATTTTTAAAGACGTTCTGTAAACGTTCTGTTAAACTTTCAAATGCCATTTTTCTTCCTCTTATTCTCTATTATCAATACTTGTTAAAATTTCTATCTGCTCCTGCAGAAAGTCATCCTTGGGATAACGCTCCAAGATCTGGTCAAAAATCTGACTGCGGACAATGTAGTCCGAATACATGTGCAGTTTCATCTCATAATCTTCTAGAATCTTTTCCGTCCGCTTGATATTATCATAGACAGCCTGACGACTGACACCGAACTCTTCAGCAATCTCAGCAAGACTATAATCATCAGCATAATAGAGTTCAATATAGTTCATCTGCTTGTCTGTCAAAAGCGCCGCATAAAATTCAAAAAGGGCGTTCATACGATTGGTTTTTTCGATTTCCATAACTTTTATTATACCAAAAAAACGATTATACTGCTAGAGTAGAAGCACTTCAAATAGAGTAAGAAGAAAAAAGAACCTTGCAAGGCAAGATTCTTTTAATGTCTGACTTAAATAATTGTTCTTCTGGGAACTTAATCGAATTAAGCTTCGATTTCTGTAACCATACCTGAACCAACAGTACGTCCACCCTCACGGATAGAGAATGTAGTACCTTGTTCTACGGCGATTGGGTGGATCAACTCAACGTCGATAGTCACGTTATCACCAGGCATTACCATTTCAGTACCTGCTGGAAGTTCGATTGAACCTG
>CAUQPD010000001.1:0-69164 GCA_963519935.1 uncultured Streptococcus sp. | reverse complement strand
GTCCTTGTTTCCATGCTCTTTCATCAAGATGGAGTTCCTCCATGGCAAGGGCCTTTTTAAAGATATAGCCAGTAAAAAGAGACAGACAGAGAGCCCCAAATGGCATGAGGAGATTGGAAACCAAGAAATCCATAGCATCAAAGAAAGTCTTTCCAAAAATGTGAACATCAGCCATGACTCCGTAGGATAGGGCTGAAGGAATTCCAAAGCCAAAGGTCAAGATTCCCAAAATCACACTCCACTTAGCCCGCTTGCTGTTATCCTGATTGGTGATATTGCCCACATTGATTTCCAGCATAACGACAGAAGAAGTGACCGTCGCAAAGAGGAAGAGCAAGAGGAAAAGGATGTAAAAAATGGTTCCAAAGGGCATCTTGTCAAAGAGTTGGGGCAAGACGATAAAGAGCAAGCTAGGTCCCCCTTCAGACTGAATATTGAAGGCTGACATGGCTGGGAAAATGGCTAGTCCCGCCATGATGGATACCGATATGTTCATGGCTACGATGGAAATCCCTGACTGGACCAGATTGGTTTTCTTGTTCAAGTAGGAAGCATAGGTCAGCATGGCTGTCACCCCTAGTGAGAGGGCAAAGAAAGATTGACCCAGAGCATAGAGGAGACCAGCGCTGGTTAGTTTTGAAAAGTCTGGTTTGAGGAAGTAAAGAACGCCTTCCATGGCATTTGGTAAGCTTAGCGAGCGCCCAATGATCACGACAAAAATGATAAAGAGCAGAGGCATCATAACTTTTGAGGCTCTTTCAATCCCTTTTTGAACTCCACGTGATACAATAAAGATATTCAACAAGATAAAGGCAGCTTGTGCGCCAAGGGCAATGGCTGGATTTGAAATGATTGAAGTAAATAACTGAGCATAATCACCCGTTCCGCCAAGTTGGAACAATTTCCCAAACTCAATACTCAGATAGACTAGAATCCATCCTCCGATGACACTGTAAAAGGAGAGGAGGATAAAGAGGGCAAAGGCACCAATCCAACCGATAAAGTTGTACTTGTTATTCTTGCCTAGTTTTCCAAAGGTTTTGATAGCGGAAACGCCAGCGCTACGGCCAAGGGCAAACTCAGCCAGCAGGAGCGGGAAACCGATTAAAATAGTGGAAATGAGAAAGACTAGTAAAAAGCCCCCACCGCCATTAGCAGCAGTCATGTAGGGGAACTTCCAAACGGCTCCAAGTCCGATAGCTGAACCAGCAGATGCTAGGATAAAGCCTAGTTTCGAGCCCCATTGCGATTTTTCTGACATAGTTGAAACTCCAATCTCTTTTTTAAAATAAGAAAAGGCTACTTGAGTTGTCAAATAGCCCTCTCTCAATGGCTCTCTATGAGCCTTCTGTTTGATTGATAGACTTGACTATCCTATCATGTTTTCTAAGGTCTGTCAAGAAAACCATTTTCAAGTTTTCACACCTTTCTCAAAAAGTTAAAAATTTTTCTCAAAAACACTTGACTCTGACCTGGGGGGAGGGGTTATACTATCAATGTAATACTCTTCGAAAATCAAATTCAAACCACGTCAGCGTCGCCTTACCGTACTCAAGTACAGCTTGCGGCTAGCTTCCTAGTTTGCTCTTTGATTTTCATTGAGTATAAGGAGGGAATCATGTACCATATAAAAGAAGCTGCGCAGCTTTCAGGAGTCTCTGTCAAGACCCTGCACCACTACGATAAGATAGGACTTCTGGTTCCCTTAAAGTCGGGAAACGGCTATCGAACTTATAGTCAAGAGGATTTGGAACGCCTTCAAGTCATTCTTTACTACAAATATCTAGGCTTTTCTTTAGAAAAAATAGCAGAGCTGTTAAAGGAAGAAAGGACAGATTTATTGCCTCATTTGACTAGGCAGTTGGACTATCTAACTCGAGAAAGGCAACATCTGGATACCTTGATTTCCACCTTGCAAAAAACCATTCAAGAACAAAAAGGAGAAAGAGAAATGAGCATTCAAGAGAAATTTGCTGGATTTAACTACCAAGACCATCAAAAATACCACCAAGAGGCGGTAGAGAAATATGGACAAGAAGTTATGGACCAAGCGTTCGAGCGCCAAAAAGGTCACGAAGACGAGGCTACAGCTGCCTTTAACCAAGTTTTTCAAGCTTTGGCTCAAAACCTTAAAAATGGACTAGCTGCAACAGCGGCCGAAAACCAAGAGCAAGCAGCTAAGCTTTTGCAAGCCCTTCGTACTTATGGATTTGACTGCTCTATTGAAGTATTTGGCCATATCGGCAAAGGATACGTCTATAACCCAGAGTTTAAGGAAAACATTGACAAATTTGGACCTGGAACAGCCCAGTACACATCAGATGTCATTGCTGCTTACGTTCAGACAAATGCAGAATAAATAGGCTAGGAATTTCCTAGCCTATTTTTTACTTCAAGTCATAAAGCCAGTCGTCACCGTCTTTGTAGTAAAAGAATTCACTGAGATTCTCTTCTAAAAAAACACGAAGCATATCAGACATATCATCAGTAGCAAGTTTTAGATGAGAAAGATTTTCAAAGTTCTCCCACCAAACTTTCCCTTCGTCTGAAGACTGGAGTTCACCAGTAAAGTGTTCTGTTTTGTAAAAGAGGACTACATAACGATAATCCTTGTCATCGTACCAGTTTTTGATACCACAGAGTTGGGGTTTGGAAATGGTCAGACCAGTTTCTTCTTTCACTTCACGAATGACAGCATCGACAAAGGATTCGCCACGTTCAACATGACCACCAGGAAAAGTAATGCCGGGCCAGTCGGGATTAACTCGATCTTGAACCAGAACCTTGTCTCCGTTTTGAATCATACACATATTGACAAATTCAACTGATTCTCTTTTATTCATTTTTTACAACCTTTGATATTTAATCATAATGCAGACTTCCTGCCACCCAGCCGGTACAGAGGGCAGAAGTGATGTTAAAGCCACCCGTGTGGGCATTGATATCTAGAACTTCTCCAGCAAAGTGGAGGCAAGGAACTAGCTTGCTTTCCAGAGTTTTGGGATTGATTTCCTTGAGGCTGACACCGCCTTTGGTGACAAAGGACTTGGCAAGAGACATTTTTCCAGTTACAGGGATTTTGAGGGCCTTGATGGAATGGAGAAGTTGTTCGCGTTCCTTTTCAGTCAGTTGTTTGACTTTTTCAGGATAGCCTTGCACAAGAAATTCTGCCAAGCGTTCTGGAAGCAAAGTTTTTAAAGCATTTTTCAAGGATTTTTCCCGATTTTCTTCTAGAAATGCCACCAAGTCGCTCTCAGAAAGTTGAGGCAAAACATCCAGTGAAAGAACTTCTCCACCCTTGACAAAGCTAGCCATACGTAGAGCAGCTGGACCGGATAGACCAAAGTGGGTAAAGAGTAGATCATGAGTGATGACATGCTTGCCATAGCTTAGGGTCACGTCATCTAGGGAAATTCCCTGCAAGTCCTTATGTGGAAAATCTGTCAATAAAGGGCTTTCAGCGGCTTCAAGCTCGGTAATGGTGTGCTTAAAATGGCGGGCAATCTCGTGACCAAATCCTGTCGAACCTGTAGAAGGATAGGATTTTCCACCAGTTGTGACAATGAGTTTATCACAAGTGAAGGTCTGGTCCGCGGACTTCAAGACAAACTGGTCGTCTATCTTTTTAACTGAAACAATCTCCGTTTGAGTAGCAACTTGACCTCCTAGCTCAGTGATTTTCTTTTCTAAGGCTTCAATAATGGTTCGAGATTTGTCAGTAGCAGGAAAGACACGTCCGTGGTCCTCGACCTTAAGCTTAACACCATTTTCCGTGAAAAAGTTGATGATATCATGGTTATCAAACTGGGAAAAGACACTGTATAGAAAGCGCCCGTTACCAGGAATTCCAGCCAGAAGGTCATCTAAGCTTCCGTTATTGGTGACATTGCAACGTCCCCCGCCTGTTCCAGCTAATTTTTTCCCAAGTTTTCGATTTTTTTCGATGAGTAGAGTTTTCTGACCATAAAAACTACTGGAAATGGTAGCCATCATGCCAGCAGGTCCACCACCGATGACAATAGTATCAAAATGTTTCATAGCTCTATTGTACCACAAAAAACAAGAGATGCTTGGCATCTCTTGTTGCTCATAATCTTAGTTAATTTCATATCCCATCAACAAACCGCCATCTTCTGCATAGAAACTGCAGAGACCAGACGTCGGGATGATTTTGATATCCGCTTGCGGGAAGGTTTCTAGCAAGCGTTCTGACAATTGCTGACAGAATTTTTCATTACTGCGATGAGCCATGACAATTCGACCACCAGCATAGCCAGCTTTGATGAGCTCTTCATAGGCTGCTTGAAGGGATTTTTTTGGTCCACGCGCTTTTTGGAGTAGTTCTAGAGTTCCAGTTTCACTTGCTTCCCCAACCATACGGATGTTGAGAAGGCCAACGACTGTACCGATAAGCTTACTCAAACGACCATTTTTGACCAAGTTATCGACCTTAGCGAGGACAAAGAGCAACTTCGTTTTTTCTTGGTAGGCTGTAATGGCTTCAACAATTTCCTCATAAGAAAATCCTTGATCAATCAAGCTATTGATTTTCTCGACAATCAAGTCAACTTCACCACCTGCAGACAATGTATCGATCACATGAATCTGAGTGTCAGGGTGTTCTTCAAGGTAGATGTTCTTAGCGAGCTGTGCACTATTATGGCTACCTGAAAGAGTACCAGTGATAGTAACGACAAAGATATGCTTAGCACCTTCAAATGCACGCAAGTAATCATCAGGGCTAGGACAAGCTGATTTTGAAGCCTCAGAAGTCGCATACATGGTTTCCATCATGTGGTCAATGTTAAGATTGGCATCATCGATAAAGACCTGATCAGCTACTTGAATGGTTAAAGGAACACTAACAAATTCCGTATCAATAGCAGGAGTTGCCAGTTGACGATAATCACAACCAGAGTCAGCTACAATCTTCCAAGTCATAGAAATTCTCCATCTTTGTCACTTATACATTGACAAAGGTTCTGTCTTTTTTTACAATTATATCATGAAAGCCCTTGAAACAAAAGTACCACCTCTCTGTTGTCACAAGTAGAAAGAAATTGTTATGTCTGAACGTAAAATATCTGAAAAATCTCTTGAAAATCTCAGAAAATCAAATCAAGAATCCAATTTTTTAACCAGAGAAGCAATCGAGACGGCTCTTTTGCAACTTCTAGAGAAAAAAGACTTGGCCAAGATCAGCATTTCGGAGCTGGTCAAACGAGCGGGCGTCTCTCGTGCCGCCTTCTATCGTAACTATGACTCCAAAGAAGAGATTTTGGAAAGCGTCTTTAAACGCAGTGTCCATAACATTATGGAACAGTTGAGCCATTACGATGTTAAAACAGACCTTTATCTAGTCTGGGTACACCTTTTCCGCGCAGCCAAGAAAGAAGCCAAGGTTATCCAACTTGCTCTGGACTATCATTTGGAAAAGATTTTTGTCCAAGCCATGCAGGAATTTCTGGAAAAATACCACGGAAAGTCAAAAGGCGTCAGCAGCTACCTTCATTCCTTTTGGAGTTCTGCCATCGTATCGGTTCTGCTCAAATGGATCAAGGATGGCATGAAGGTTCCAGCTGAAAAGATTGCAGATTTACGCTTGCCATTTTTCAAAAAATAGGGGATAAGGAGAAGACTTATGACAGAAAAAAGACTGGCTTGGGATGAGTACTTTGCAGCCCAGGCTTTACTGATTGCCAATCGTTCGACCTGCAAACGTGCCAAGGTGGGAGCTGTCTTAGTCAAAGACAATAAAGTCATTTCAACTGGCTATAATGGTTCCGTATCAGGAACGGAGCACTGTATTGACCACGAATGTCTGGTCATTGAAGGTCACTGTGTCCGAACCCTTCACGCCGAGGTTAATGCCATCTTGCAAGGGGCTGAACGAGGGGTTCCTAGAGGATTTACAGCTTATGTAACTCATTTCCCTTGTTTAAATTGTACAAAACAACTCTTACAAGTCGGTTGTAAACGTGTAGTTTATATCAATCAGTATCGTATGGATGACTATGCCCAGTACCTTTATCAAGAAAAAGGCACCGAGTTGACCCATTTACCATTAGAGACTGTTCAGACAGCTCTTCAAGAGGCAGATTTGCTTTAAAAATTAATTAAAATAAATGGTTTAGAAAGCTTTTTAAACCGTTTTTTGATATAATAAGAAGAATAAATTGAAAGAAGGAACTCAGAAAATGGGAAAAATTGAAGTCATTAATCATCCACTCATTCAACACAAATTGTCTATCTTGCGTCGTACAGACACTTCTACAAAAGCTTTTCGTGAGTTAGTAGATGAAATCGCAATGTTGATGGGATATGAAGTACTTCGTGATCTTCCACTTGAAGATGTGGAAATCGAAACACCAATCACAAAAACCGTTCAAAAACAATTGGCTGGTAAAAAATTGGCGATTGTCCCAATCTTGCGTGCAGGTATCGGGATGGTAGATGGCCTCTTGAGCTTGGTTCCGGCAGCCAAAGTTGGTCATATAGGTATGTACCGTGATGAAGAAACCCTTCAACCAGTTGAATACTTGGTGAAATTGCCTGAGGATATTGACCAACGTCAAATTTTTGTCGTTGATCCAATGTTGGCAACAGGTGGCTCAGCAATCTTGGCAGTAGATTCGCTTAAAAAACGTGGCGCTTCAAATATCAAGTTTGTCTGCCTAGTATCTGCTCCAGAAGGTGTGAAAGCTCTTCAAGAAGCACACCCAGATGTAGAGATCTTTACAGCAGCTTTGGATGAACGCTTGAACGAACACGGTTATATCGTTCCAGGTCTTGGAGATGCTGGAGACCGCTTGTTCGGTACTAAATAAAATCCCAAAGTAAATAGTGAAACTAGAAGTTCGTTTTTGACTTGAAAGGAGGTTGAGTTTTTGTTTCTGTTTAGAGAATAGAGCAAAAATTTGACCTTTTTTGACCAAAAAGATATAATAGTTCTGTATTGAGTCGTAAGACTAAGAAAATTCAACATTAAAAGGAGAAATGAATGATTCCTGTAGTTATTGAACAAACAAGCCGTGGAGAACGTTCCTATGATATTTACTCTCGTCTTCTGAAAGACCGCATCATCATGCTAACAGGTCCAGTTGAAGACAATATGGCCAACTCTGTTATCGCCCAATTGCTTTTCTTGGATGCCCAAGATAGTACAAAAGATATTTACCTTTATGTCAATACACCTGGGGGTTCTGTTTCAGCTGGTTTGGCAATCGTTGATACCATGAACTTTATCAAGGCAGATGTCCAAACAATCGTTATGGGGATGGCTGCATCCATGGGGACTGTTATTGCATCAAGTGGCGCCAAAGGCAAACGTTTCATGCTTCCAAATGCAGAGTACATGATTCACCAACCAATGGGTGGTACAGGTGGTGGTACCCAACAAACCGATATGGCAATCGCTGCAGAGCACTTGCTTAAAACTCGTAAGACATTGGAGCAAATCCTTGCAGATAACTCTGGTAAATCAGTCGAGCAAATTCATGCAGATGCGGAACGTGATTACTGGATGAGTGCCCAAGAAACACTTGAATATGGCTTTATTGATGAAATCATGGCCAATAATTCTTTAAGCTAAGCAACCTAGAAAGCAAACTCGACGAAGTTTGCTTTTTTTGATATAATAGGAGAAGATTTCTTAGAAAGAGGATCCCTCATGTTTGAAAAAACAAATCGATCAGGATTAATCATCTATCTCTACTATAATCGAGACGCAAAAAAACTTCAGGAATACGGTGATATCTGTTACCATTCCAAAAAACGTCGTTACTTGCAGCTCTATGTTTCAACTGAGGAGCTAGATGACTTAGTTGAGAGATTAGGTAAGGAAAGATATATCAAGAAAATTAGACGTTGCCATATCCAAGAGCTAGAGACTCCCTTCGTTGGCAACCTCTATCGTAACGAAGAAAACGTTATCATTTAAAAAATTAAATAAATGTATTGACAATTTTCTGATAATTCGGTATATTCTTAACATACAATTTTTGAAACAACTATAAGGAGATTAAAAATGAAGAAAAAATTTGCCCTATCTTTTGTGGCTCTTGCTAGTGTGGCTCTTCTTGCTGCCTGTGGAGAGGTCAAGTCAGGAGCGTCAAACACAACTGGAAATCCAGTAGACGAAAAAACAATTAAAATCGGTTTTAACTTTGAAGAGACAGGTGCTGTGGCAGCTTACGGTACAGCTGAACAAAAAGGTGCCCAACTTGCTGTAGACGAAATCAACGCTGCAGGTGGAATTGATGGGAAACAAATCGAAGTTGTAGACAAAGACAACAAGTCTGAAACTGCCGAAGCAGCTTCTGTTACAACAAACCTTGTTACCCAATCAAAAGTAGCAGCTATTGTAGGACCTGCGACATCTGGTGCAACTGCTGCAGCTGTAGCTAATGCTACTAAAGCTGGAGTGCCATTGATTTCACCAAGTGCTACTCAAGACGGTTTGACTAAAGGTCAGGATTACCTATTTATCGGAACATTCCAAGATAGCTTCCAAGGGAAGATTATTTCTAACTATGTAACAAACAAATTGAATGCTAAGAAGGTTGTTCTTTATACTGACAATGCTAGTGACTATGCTAAAGGTATTGCTAAATCTTTCCGCGAAGCCTACAAGGGTGAGATTGTAGCAGATGAAACATTTGTAGCAGGTGATACTGACTTCCAAGCAGCCCTTACTAAAATGAAAGACAAAGAGTTTGACGCTATCGTAGTTCCAGGTTACTACACAGAAGCTGGTAAAATTGTAAACCAAGCTCGTGGAATGGGAATTGATAAACCAATCATTGGTGGTGATGGATTTAACGGTGAAGAATTTGTTCAACAAGCAACTGCTGAAAGAGCATCAAACATTTACTTCATCTCAGGATTCTCAACAACTGTTGATGTTTCTGCAAAAGCTAAAGCTTTCCTTGAAGCATACCGTGCTAAATACAATGAAGAGCCTTCAACATTCTCAGCTTTGGCCTATGATTCAGTTTACCTAGTAGCAAATGCTGCAAAAGGTGCTAAAAACTCTGGTGAAATCAAGGACAACCTTGCTAAAACCAAAGATTTTGATGGTGTAACTGGTCAAACAAGCTTTGATGCTGACCACAATACAGTAAAAACTGCTTACATGATGACCATGAACAATGGTAAAGTTGAAGAAGCAGAAGTTGTAAAACCATAACATTAGAATAGTAATTGAAATGGGGAATGAGCCTTTGACTCACTCCCTGTTTCAGTGTTTATGAACTTGTGAAAATAATGAAATTTTCTAAAAAATAATGATAGAAAAGAGTGAATGCTATGCTCCAACAACTTGTGAATGGTCTAATTCTGGGTAGTGTTTATGCACTTTTGGCTCTGGGTTATACCATGGTTTATGGAATTATCAAACTCATCAACTTCGCCCATGGTGATATTTATATGATGGGTGCCTTTATTGGTTACTTTTTGATTAATTCTTTCCAAATGGATTTCTTTTTAGCTTTAATTATTTCAATGGCAGGGACCGCACTACTTGGTGTTGTGATTGAGTTTCTTGCCTACCGTCCTTTACGACACTCTACACGTATTGCTGTATTGATTACTGCCATCGGAGTGTCTTTCCTACTGGAATACGGAATGGTTTATCTAGTAGGCGCCAATACTCGTGCCTTCCCTCAAGCTATTGAAACAGTCCGCTTTGACTTGGGACCAATTAGCTTGACAAATGTTCAATTGATGATTTTAGCAGTTTCTGTACTCTTGATGGTTTTATTGCAATTGATCGTCCAAAAAACAAAAATGGGAAAAGCCATGCGTGCGGTATCAGTTGATAGTGACGCAGCTCAATTGATGGGAATTAATGTAAATCGTACAATCAGCTTTACCTTTGCTTTGGGTTCAGCTCTTGCTGGTGCAGCAGGTGTCCTTATTGCCCTTTACTACAACTCTCTTGAACCTTTGATGGGTGTGACTCCAGGTCTAAAATCATTCGTTGCGGCCGTACTCGGTGGTATCGGGATTATTCCTGGTGCAGCTCTAGGGGGATTTGTGATTGGCTTGTTGGAAACATTTGCTACTGCCTTCGGTATGTCTGATTTCCGTGATGCTATCGTATATGGAATCTTGCTTTTGATTCTGATTGTTCGACCTGCAGGTATCCTTGGTAAGAATGTGAAAGAGAAGGTGTAAACAATGAAGACAAATCTTAAAGTAAATATTCTCTGGTTATTCCTTCTGTTAGCGGGTTATGGATTGATTAGTGTACTGGTTTCTGCTGGTGTTCTCAATCTATTCCATGTCCAAATTTTAGAACAAATTGGGATTAATATCATCCTTGCAGTAGGCTTGAACTTAATCGTTGGTTTTTCAGGACAATTCTCACTTGGTCATGCAGGTTTTATGGCGATTGGGGCTTATGCAGCAGCGATTATTGGTTCAAAATCACCAACCTATGGTGCTTTCTTTGGAGCGATGGTCTTGGGCGCTTTGATTTCTGGTGCAGTCGCTTTGTTCGTTGGGATTCCAACACTCCGTTTGAAGGGTGACTACCTGGCTGTTGCGACACTGGGTGTTTCAGAAATCATTCGTATCTTTATCATTAATGGTGGAAGTTTGACCAACGGTGCCGCTGGTATCTTGGGTATCCCAAACTTTACCAACTGGCAAATGGTTTATCTATTTGTGGTGATCACAACTATTGCAACTCTAAACTTCCTACGTAGTCCAATTGGACGCTCTACTCTATCTGTTCGTGAGGATGAGATTGCTGCAGAGTCTGTTGGGGTAAACACTACAAAGATTAAGATTATCGCTTTTGTATTTGGAGCCATTACAGCAAGTATTGCTGGTTCACTTCAGGCTGGTTTTATCGGATCTGTTGTACCAAAAGATTACACCTTTATTAATTCCATCAATGTGTTGATTATCGTTGTATTTGGTGGACTTGGATCGATTACTGGTACCATCGTTTCAGCGATTGTTTTAGGAATTTTAAATATGCTCCTTCAAGATGTTGCTAGCGTACGTATGATTATCTACGCCTTGGCTCTTGTATTGGTCATGATTTTCAGACCAGGTGGACTTCTTGGGACATGGGAATTGAGTCTATCACGTTTCTTTAAAAAATCGAAGAAGGAGGGACAAAACTAATGGCATTACTTGAAGTTAAACAGTTAACCAAACATTTTGGCGGTCTAACAGCTGTTGGAGATGTCACTCTTGAATTGAACGAGGGAGAATTGGTTGGTCTGATTGGACCAAACGGTGCTGGTAAAACAACCCTTTTCAATCTCTTGACCGGTGTTTATGAACCAAGCGAAGGTACTGTTACACTAGATGGTCATCTCCTAAATGGGAAAACTCCCTATAAGATTGCCTCACTTGGTCTCAGTCGTACTTTCCAAAATATTCGTTTGTTCAAGGACTTGACAGTTTTGGAAAATGTTTTGATTGCATTTAGCAATCATCATAAACAACATGTCCTTGCGAGCTTCCTACGCCTACCAGCTTTTTATAAGAACGAGGAAGAATTAAAAAGCAAAGCTCTGGACTTGTTGAAGATCTTTGATTTGGATGGTGACGCAGATACTCTTGCCAAGAATCTGGCCTATGGCCAACAACGTCGATTAGAAATCGTTCGTGCTCTGGCAACTGAACCTAAAATCCTCTTTTTGGACGAACCTGCAGCTGGTATGAATCCACAAGAAACAGCTGAATTGACAGAATTGATCCGTCGTATCAAAGATGAATTTAAAATTACCATCATGCTGATCGAACATGACATGAATTTGGTTATGGAAGTTACTGAGCGTATCTATGTTCTTGAATATGGTCGGTTGATTGCTCATGGGACTCCGGATGAGATCAAGAACAACAAACGCGTTATCGAAGCTTATCTAGGAGGTGAAGCCTAATGTCTATGTTAAAAGTTGAAAACCTCTCTGTGCATTACGGTATGATCCAAGCAGTTCGTGATGTAAGTTTCGAGGTTAATGAAGGTGAAGTTGTTTCCTTGATTGGTGCCAATGGTGCTGGTAAAACAACCATTCTTCGTACCCTTTCAGGTTTGGTTCGTCCAAGTGCTGGCAAAATTCAGTTTTTAGGAAAAGAAATTCAAAAGTTGCCAGCGCAAAAAATCGTAGCAGGTGGCCTTTCACAAGTTCCTGAGGGACGCCATGTTTTCCCAGGTTTGACTGTTATGGAAAACTTAGAAATGGGAGCCTTTTTAAAGAAAAATCGTGAAGAAAATCAAGCCAACTTGAAAAAAGTCTTTTCACGTTTCCCTCGTCTTGAAGAGCGTAAAAACCAAGATGCGGCAACTCTTTCAGGTGGTGAACAGCAGATGCTGGCTATGGGACGCGCTCTCATGTCTACACCTAAGCTCCTTCTCTTGGATGAGCCGTCAATGGGACTTGCCCCGATCTTTATCCAAGAAATTTTTGATATCATTCAAGATATTCAGAAGCAAGGAACAACGGTTCTCCTAATTGAACAGAACGCTAACAAGGCCCTTGCTATCTCTGACCGTGGTTATGTACTTGAAACAGGAAAGATTGTCCTATCAGGAACAGGAAAAGAACTCGCAGCATCTGATGAAGTCAGAAAAGCATATCTAGGTGGCTAAAAAGGTCCGGGGGACCTTTTTAGTCGGCGGATAAGAATTGTGCAGCAATTCTCCTTTAGTCTGGGAGACTAGTTTAGGTTGTGGATGGAGATTGCGAACGCAATCTCTCTATAGTCCGGGGGACCTTTTTAGTTGGCGGATAGAGATTGCGTAGCAATCATCAGTTCCAGTGGATTGTTTTAGTCGGCAGATAAGGATTGCGCAAGCAATTCTCCTCTGGTCTGGGGGACCTTTTTAGTCGGCAGATAAGGATTGCAGCCAAGCGACACCTAATACGACTACTTATCAAAAATATAAAATATTTCAGGGCTCCAGAATAAGGAGCTCTTTTATTTATATGTTTTTGAGGAAAGAGAAGAAGGCCTTAATTTTTACTAATTGTTTCCCTATTTGAATTGACAGTCATTTTTGTTCATATTATAATATGAGTAAGAAAAAATTGAACAGGAGGACTGAGAATGGTAACAGAAAAACAATTTAAACTTTTGCGTTTTATGTTGATACATAAAGAAAAGACATTTACTCAGAGACAGTTAGCTGAAGAGTTAGATCTATCTTTAGGAACAATCAACGCATTATTGAAAAAACTGAAAGAAGAGAAGTGGGTTGATGAGGAGCTTCACTTAACTGAACTAGGTCAGAAAGTTTTAGAACCCTATCGAGTAAAAAATGCCATTATAATGGCTGCTGGCATGAGTAGCCGTTTTGCTCCTTTGTCTTATGAGATTCCCAAAGGATTGCTTCAAGTCAAGGGTGAACGCTTGATTGAGAGGGAAATCAGACAACTGCAAGAAGCAGGAATAGAAGATATAACCGTTATTGTAGGCTATCTTCAAGAAAAAATGTTCTATCTTGCAGAGAAGTTTGGTGTAAAAATTGTAGTAAATAATGATTACTACAAATATAATAACTGTTCGTCTCTTATGTTGGTTAAAAATCAACTTTCCAACACGTATATTTGTTCATCGGATAATTATTTTGTGGAAAATCCTTTTGAGCAATATATTTATAGGGGTTACTACTCGACGATATTTGCAGAAGGTCAAACGGATGAATATTGTGCTATAGAGGATTCGAATAACACCATCATTGATATCCAGATTGGTGGAGAAAATACTTGGGCCATGGTGGGGCACGTTTATTTTGACCGTGCATTTAGCGAGAAATTCAAGGAAATTTTAGAAACCGAGTTTAAACACGAACCTTATCGTGAACAGCTTTGGGAGGATTACTATAGTCGCCATGTTAAAGAACTCCTTTTAGAAGCCCGCCACTATTCATCGGATATTGTTAAAGAATTTGATTCACTAGATGAACTCCGTCAATTTGATGAACGTTATTTGGTAAATGCAGATTCGGCCATTATTGATAATATCTGTAAGACATTAAAGTGTGTGGCTTCAGATATTGTCAATATCAAACCACTAAAAGATGGATTAACCAACACATCATTTTCATTTGACTGTCTAGGGAAAAAATATGTTTACCGTCATCCGGGTAGAGGAACGGAAAATTATATCGACCGAGCTAGTGAAGCAGCTTCTATGGAAATTGCTGCAAAATTAAAGATTGACCGTACCTTCGTAGCCATGAACAAGGATGAGGGCTGGAAAATTTCAGAATTTATTCCCAATGCTAAGCAACTGGATTATGATAATTGGGATGATGTGGCACAAGCAATGGACCTCTTGAGACGGTTACACCAATCTGGAGAAAAAACGGAACATTCCTTTGACCAATTTGAAGGAATCGATGATTTTAGAGAAAAATTGAAGGCTAGAAATCGATTTGAATTTGATGGCCTCGAGGAATTGGATGAAACTGTTTCACTTCTCAAAAGTTATTTACAGAATGATCTCAAACAGGTTGTCCTTTGTCATGGAGATTCCTATAGTCCTAATTTCTTGTTGAATGAAGCAGGCGAAATGAGCTTGATTGATTGGGAATATTCTGGAATGGGAGAGCCAGCAGGAGATTTGGGCACCTTTATCGCGTGTTCCCATTATACCGTAGAGGATGCTGAAAAAGTACTGGAATTGTATTTGCAAGAAGTACCAGATAAGAAAACCAAACGTCACTATTTGGCTTATGTAGCAGTAACCTCATATTATTGGTTCTTATGGGCTTTGTTCCAGGAGAGTGTCGGAAAACCAGTTGGTGAATTTCTCTACATCTGGTATCGCTATACCAAACAATATGGACAACTAGCTCTTGATTTGTATTTGGAGGAAAACTAAGATGAAAACGACATCTGAAATTGAAGAATTAGTAGCAACTGAAACAAAGAGAAGATTGGAAGAAATGGAGTCGCCAAACTACGAGTTTGTTCAACCCTTCCTAAAAAGTGATTTCATTTTAATCATCTCCATAGTCCTAATCAACCTTGTTTTGATTATCTTAGCAATGACGGGAGGAATTCAATAACATGTCTAAAATGAATGACTATATCCAACAAGAAACCATAACCGGAATTGTTCCCATGACCAATAAGGATCGTCAGTATTCTTTCTGGGATCTCTTTCTATCGACAAGTGGTTTTGCCATTGCTACTTGGTGTTATACCCAAGGAGCCTATGTAGCTCAATATTTGACCTTTAATCAAATGTTGATAAATATTTTTAGCTTTAACATTATCTGGGTCTTTATTGAATGTCTCCCTATTTTGTTTGCGGTTAAGTATGGAATTGATTTGTGGATTTGGTTGAGAGCCGTTCTAGGAAAAAGAGGTGTAGCCCTGTTATCAACCATTATTAGCTTGGCTAACTTTGGATGGTATGCTGTTGCGGCCAATCTTTTTGCTAGTTCCATGATCCATTTGGCAAATAACTTTGGTCTTGGTTTGGACAAGGGAGTATGGGCGCCTATTCTTGGTACCCTCTGTGTACTGCTTGGGACTCTCATTGCTCTTGGAGGCCCAGAAGTGATTAAATGGACCAATCGCTTTTTGGTTATCGCCTTGTTGATTGTCGGTCTCATCATCGTTGGAATCTGCTTTGTCGCTGTTCCTATAACGGATATTATGAATATCCAGCCTGCCACTCAAGGAGATTTAACGCCATTAGAACGCTTCATGCTCTCTGGAGAAGGAAATGTTGCCTTTGCCTTTTCTTGGTCTACACAAGCATTGGTTTTACCACGTTTAGCAAAATCAGAACGCAGTGGTTATTGGGCTACAGCCTTATCATACGGAGTTGTGGCTCCATTCTTCGTTGCGACAGGTGGAGTCATGGCTCTAGCCATGTTTGTTAAAACAGGTGTGTATGAAAGTGATCCAACAACCATGCTATCAACTCTAAGCACCCCCGCCTTTGCTCTCTTAAGTCTACTACTAGTAGCCTTTGCTAATATTGGAACCCAGGGGACAGGATCATATGTGAACTGTATGATTGTAAAAAGTGGGATGCCCAAAGTAAGCTATAAACTAATGGTTTGGATTGCCATGGTTTACGTGAGTCTACTCACTATCTGGGGAGGAGTAGAAGAGTATTTCGGATCCTTCATCTCCCTAGCTGCCTATATTCAGGGGCCAATTATTGGTATGATTGTTGTCGACTATTTTATCTTAAGAAAACGAAAACTCGACTTGCGTTCAGCCTATTTCCTTGAAGGGCATGACGCCTACGAATTTACTAAAGGATTTAACTTAGTTGGCTTGTCTTGCGTATTTATCTCCTTATTGGTAGCGGTACTTTTTGTCTACAACCCAGTAACTGCACAAATTCAAAGTCCAATCTTTTTAATCACAACTGGTAGCGGATTTACTGCGCTATTTGGTGGTCTACTATACTGGCTAGCTAGTCTTAGCCCACTGAAACGTTATATGATAAAAGATCGAGACACTGTTACGATTTAAGAAGAGAGGGGACTTCGGTTCCCTTTTAACTTACACTGGTATTTTATGCAAACTTCTCAGATTATTCAAAATCTTGAAAAAGAGATGAAAGCGTTTGATAGATTTTCTAAGAAAGTGTATAATAAAAGTAGCAATATAGAAGGAGAAGTCTCATGGCAGTTAAAGATTTCATGACCCGTAAGGTAGTTTATATCAGTCCAGATACGACTGTAGCACACGCAGCAGATTTGATGCGCGAGCAAGGTTTGCACCGTTTACCTGTTATCGAAAACGATCAATTAGTCGGATTGGTAACAGAAGGAACCATTGCGGAAGCCAGCCCATCTAAAGCAACCAGTCTCTCTATCTATGAGATGAATTATCTTCTGAATAAAACCAAAGTAAAAGATGTAATGATTCGAGATGTCGTGACTGTTTCTGGCTATGCTAGTCTAGAAGATGCGACCTACCTGATGCTGAAAAATAAAATTGGGATATTACCAGTCGTAGACAATCATCAGGTCTACGGTGTCATTACAGATCGCGATGTTTTTCAGGCTTTCTTGGAAATCGCTGGATACGGAGAAGAGGGGATTCGTGTTCGTTTCATTACAGAAAATGAAGTCGGAGTACTGGGGAAAATTGTAGCTTTAATTGTAGAAGAGGATTTAAATATTTCCCATACTGTAAACATTCCACGTAAGGATGGCAAGGTCGTCATCGAAGTTCAAATTGATGGAAAAATCGATTTGACTGCATTAAAGGATAAGTTTGAAAAAGAAGGAATTCAAGTGGAGGAGATCACTCATACCTCTGCTAAAGTCCTTTAAACAAGAGGCTTTAGAGCCTCTTTTCTTTTGCAATCAAAAGCGGTGAAAAGCAAAATATGGAAAGAAATGAGAGATTATGGTATAATAAAACGATATGAAAAGGAGTATCTATGGACATTTCAGAAATTCGTCAAAAAATTGACGCAAATCGTGAAAAATTAGCTTCTTTCAGGGGGTCTCTTTGACCTCGAAGGCTTAGAGGAAGAGATTGCCATCTTGGAAAACAAGATGACAGAACCTGATTTTTGGAACGATAATATCGCGGCCCAAAAAACGTCGCAAGAATTAAATGAATTAAAAAACACCTACAACACCTTCCGTAAAATGGAAGAGTTGCAGGATGAAGTTGAGATTTTATTGGACTTTTTAGCAGAAGACGAGTCAGTCCATGATGAACTGGTCGAACAGTTGACAGAACTGGATAAGATGATGACCAGCTACGAGATGACCCTTCTTTTATCTGAACCCTATGACCATAATAACGCTATTTTGGAAATCCATCCAGGATCTGGTGGTACTGAGGCTCAGGACTGGGGCGATATGTTGCTCCGGATGTACACTCGTTATGGAAATGCCAAAGGCTTTAAAGTAGAAGTCTTGGATTACCAGGCTGGTGATGAAGCAGGTATCAAATCTGTGACCTTGTCTTTTGAAGGACCCAATGCATACGGCCTACTTAAATCAGAAATGGGTGTTCACCGTTTGGTCCGTATTTCGCCATTTGACTCTGCCAAACGTCGCCATACTTCATTTACATCCGTAGAGGTTATGCCTGAGTTGGATGATACCATCGAAGTGGAGATTCGTGAAGATGATATCAAAATGGATACCTTCCGTTCAGGTGGTGCTGGTGGACAAAACGTCAATAAGGTTTCAACAGGTGTGCGTTTGACACACATTCCTACGGGAACTGTCGTCCAATCAACGGTCGATCGTACCCAGTATGGAAATAGAGATCGTGCCATGAAGATGTTGCAGGCTAAGCTCTATCAAATGGAGCAAGAAAAGAAAGCTGCGGAAGTTGATTCCCTTAAAGGTGAGAAAAAAGAAATCACATGGGGAAGCCAAATCCGTTCATATGTTTTCACGCCTTATACTATGGTAAAAGATCACCGAACTAGCTTTGAAGTTGCGCAGGTAGATAAGGTTATGGATGGGGACCTAGATGGTTTTATCGATGCCTACCTCAAGTGGCGAATCAGCTAAGATAGAAAGGAACTCATATGTCAATCATTGAAATGAGAGATGTTGTCAAAAAGTATGACAATGGAACGACTGCCCTGCGTGGAGTATCTGTTACCATTGAACCAGGAGAGTTTGCCTATATCGTAGGACCTTCTGGGGCAGGTAAGTCAACCTTTATTCGAGCTTTATACCGAGAAGTAAAGATCGAAAAAGGAAGCCTAACAGTTGCAGGCTTTAATTTAGTTAAAATTAAGAAGAAAGATGTCCCGCTTCTACGTCGTAGTGTCGGGGTAGTCTTTCAGGATTACAAACTCTTACCTAAGAAGACTGTTTATGAGAATATTGCCTATGCAATGGAAGTAATCGGTGAGAACCGCCGTACCATTAAAAAACGTGTGATGGAAGTATTGGACCTGGTTGGTTTGAAACATAAGGTTCGCTCTTTCCCTAATGAACTCTCAGGTGGAGAGCAGCAACGGATTGCGATTGCTCGCGCGATTGTCAACAATCCTAAAGTATTGATTGCCGATGAGCCAACAGGAAACTTGGACCCAGATAATTCATGGGAAATTATGAATCTGTTGGAACGCATCAATCTCCAAGGTACTACTGTCTTGATGGCGACTCACAATAGCCAGATTGTAAATACCTTGCGCCACCGTGTCATTGCCATTGAAAATGGCCGTGTCGTTCGTGACGAAGCTAAAGGAGAATATGGATACGATGATTAGTAGATTTTTTCGCCATTTATTTGAATCATTAAAAAGTTTAAAACGAAATGGCTGGATGACAGTAGCAGCAGTAAGTTCGGTTATGATTACCTTAACACTCGTTGCCCTGTTTGCATCTGTAATTTTTAATACAGCGAAACTGGCTACCGATATTGAAAACAACGTTCGAGTCATGGTTTACATTCGTAAGGATGTAGCTGATAACAGTGAAACGATTGAAAAAGAAGGTCAGACAGTTACCAATAATGACTACCACAAGGTCTATGATGCTTTGAAAGCTATGCCTGCTGTTAAGAGTGTTACCTTCTCAAGTAAAGAGGAACAGTACGAAAAACTAACGGAAACAATGGGTGACGATTGGAAGGTCTTTGAAGGGGATGCAAACCCTCTCTATGATGCCTATATCGTCGATACAAATTCTCCGAGTGATGTTAAAACGGTAGCTGAAGAAGCTAAGAAAATTGAGGGAGTATCAGAGGTTCAAGATGGTGGAGCCAACACTCAACGACTTTTTGAATTGGCTTCCTTTATCCGTGTTTGGGGATTGGTTATTGCAGGGCTCTTGATTTTTATCGCAGTCTTCCTCATTTCCAATACCATTCGTATCACCATTATTTCACGTAGTCGTGAGATTCAGATCATGCGTCTTGTAGGAGCGAAAAATAGCTATATCCGTGGTCCATTCTTGCTAGAAGGTGCTTTTATTGGCTTGCTCGGTGCAGCAATTCCTTCAGTCCTTGTATTCTTTGTTTACAATATGGTTTATCAATCGGTCAATAAATCCTTGGTAGGTCAAAACTTGTCAATGATTACGCCAGATGTGTTTATCCCTCTGATGACAGTCCTATTATTTATAATCGGAATTTTCATTGGTTCAATTGGTTCAGGGATTTCAATGCGTCGATTCTTGAAGATCTAGTTGGATTTAAATGCAAATTGCAGAACAAATCAGAAAAATAATACATATTTAAAAGAGAAGTTTTCGTAAACTTCTCTTTTTCTTTTTTAAAAATTAAAAAAAATAGACAATTTTTTTATAAAAGCCTTTACAAAAAAAATAAAAGTGGTATAATTAATACATAACCAAATGCAAACGTTTTCGTAAAACGTTTGCCTAAATAAAATAAAGGAGATTTGAATGATGAAAGCTACATTCAAAAATGTCTTGTCTTTCGAATTTTGGCAAAAATTCGGTAAGGCTTTAATGGTGGTTATCGCCGTTATGCCAGCGGCGGGATTGATGATCTCAATCGGTAAATCAATCGTGATGATCGACCCAAACCTTGCTCCTCTAGTGATTACAGGTGGAATCCTTGAGCAAATTGGTTGGGGGGTTATCGGTAACCTTCATATCTTGTTTGCCCTTGCTATTGGGGGAAGCTGGGCAAAAGAACGTGCAGGTGGTGCATTTGCAGCCGGACTTGCCTTTATCTTGATTAACCGTATCACAGGTACTATCTTTGGTGTTACAGGTGATATGTTGAAAAACCCTGAAGCAATGGTTACTACCTTCTTTGGTGGTTCAATCAAGGTTGCTGACTACTTTATCAGCGTTCTTGAGGCACCAGCTCTTAACATGGGGGTTTTCGTAGGGATTATCTCTGGTTTTGTTGGAGCAACAGCTTATAACAAATACTACAACTTCCGTAAACTTCCTGATGCCCTTTCATTCTTCAATGGTAAACGTTTCGTACCATTCGTCGTTATTCTTCGTTCAGCTATTGCTGCAATTCTACTTGCTGCCTTTTGGCCAGTAGTTCAAACAGGTATCAACAACTTTGGTATTTGGATTGCTAACTCACAAGAAACTGCTCCAGTCCTTGCACCATTCTTGTATGGTACTTTGGAACGTTTGCTCTTGCCATTCGGTCTTCACCACATGTTGACTATCCCAATGAACTACACAGCTCTTGGTGGAACATACGAAGTGTTAACCGGTGCAGCAAAAGGAACACAAGTATTTGGTCAAGATCCACTTTGGCTTGCTTGGGTAACGGACCTTGTTAACCTTAAAGGTTCAAATGCTGACCAATACCAACACCTTCTTACAACAGTCACTCCAGCTCGTTTCAAAGTTGGACAAATGATCGGTTCATTTGGTATCTTGATGGGTGTCATCGTTGCTATCTACCGCAATGTTGATGCTGACAAGAAACACCAATACAAGGGTATGATGATTGCGACAGCCCTTGCAACATTCTTGACAGGGGTTACTGAACCTATCGAGTATATGTTCATGTTCATCGCAACACCGCTTTACCTTGTTTATTCAGTAGTTCAAGGTGCTGCCTTTGCTATGGCAGATATTGTTCACCTTCGTGTCCACTCATTCGGTTCAATTGAATTCTTGACTCGTACACCATTGGCAATTAATGCTGGTATTGGTATGGATATCGTTAACTTTATCTGGGTAACTGTTCTCTTTGCGGTTATCATGTACTTCATTGCCAACTTCATGATCAAGAAATTCAACTACGCAACTCCAGGACGTAACGGAAACTACGAAACAGCTGAAGGAGCATCAGAAGAAGCAGCTCCTGGAACTCCAAAAGTTGCAGCAGCTTCTCAAGCCGTAAACATCATTAACCTTCTTGGTGGTCGTGCAAATATCGTAGATGTGGATGCATGTATGACTCGTCTTCGTGTAACTGTTAAAGACGCAGATCGCGTTGGTACTGAGGAACAATGGAAGGCTGAAGGAGCTATGGGACTTGTCATGAAAGGACAAGGTGTCCAAGCTATCTACGGACCAAAAGCTGACGTATTGAAATCTGATATCCAAGATATCCTTGACTCAGGTGAAGTTATTCCTGAAACTCTTCCAAGCCAAATGACAGAAACTCAACAAAATACTGTACACTACAAAGGTGTAACTGAGGATGTTTACTCAGTAGCTGACGGTCAAGTTGTTGCCTTGGAACAAGTGGAAGATCCAGTTTTTGCTCAAAAAATGATGGGTGATGGATTTGCAGTAGAGCCAGCAAATGGTAACATTGTATCTCCAGTTACTGGTACTGTATCAAGTATCTTCCCAACAAAACACGCTCTTGGTCTTGTCACTGACTCAGGTCTTGAAGTGCTTGTTCATATTGGTTTGGATACAGTAAGTCTTGAAGGAAAACCATTTACTGTTCATGTCTCTGAAGGACAAAAAGTGGTTGCTGGTGATCTTCTTGTCACAGCTGACTTAGATGCTATTCGAGAAGCAGGACGCAAAACATCAACAGTGGTTGTCTTCACAAATGGTGATGTCCTTAAATCAGTTAAATTAGAACAAACAGGTTCTCTTGCAGCTAAAACAGCAGTTGCTAAAGTAGAATTGTAATATACTTGGGGTTGGAAGCTGTTTTCCAACCTCTTGTTTTAGGAGAAAATCATGAAATTTCTAACACTCAATACCCACAGTTGGATGGAGAAGGAAGCAGAGGAAAAATTCCAAATCTTACTCCAAGACATTCTTGATAAGGATTATGATTTGATTTGTTTCCAAGAAATCAATCAAGAAATGACTTCGCCTGAGGTAGAGGTTAACAATCACTATCAAGCTTTACCATCAGCAGAACCCATTCATCAGGACCACTATGTCCGACTTCTGGTTGAAAAATTGGCTGAGAAAGGGAAAAACTACTACTGGACTTGGGCTTACAATCATGTTGGCTATGACCGCTACCATGAAGGCGTAGCCATCTTATCCAAAACACCTATTAAGGCGCGTGAGATTTTAGTATCAGATGTAGATGATCCAACGGACTACCATACTCGTCGCGTTGCCTTGGCTGAGACAGAGGTTGAAGGTAAGGAACTTGCTCTTGCAAGCGTTCATCTCTCTTGGTGGGATAAAGGTTTCCAAGAAGAATGGGCACGATTTGAGGCTGTACTAAAAGAGTTGAAGAAACCTCTAATTTTAGCGGGTGATTTTAATAATCCAGCTGGTCAGGAAGGCTATCAAGCGATTTTAGCTAGCCCATTAGGATTACAAGACGCGTTTGAAGTTGCGAAAGAAAGAAGTGGTAGCTATACCGTTCCACCAGAAATTGATGGTTGGAAAGGCAATACCGAGCCATTACGAATCGACTACGTCTTTACGACCAAAGAGTTAGAAGTAGAGAGTTTGCAAGTAGTTTTTGATGGACGAAATAGTCCACAAGTCAGTGATCATTATGGTTTGAATGCTGTATTGACCTGGAAATAATGAAAGAGGTTGGAATCAGAGGTTCCAACCTTTTAAGCTACTTGAATCTTTACTACAGGATTGAGACTCAAATGGGACTACTGCAATAGGACAAAATATGGTATAATTGAAAGGATAGAATCGAGGATAGTATGTCATTTACGAAATTTCAGTTTAAAAACTATATAGAAAAGGCTTTGGAGGAGTTGAAATTTACAACTCCGACAGAGGTTCAAGATAAGTTGATTCCTATTGTATTGGCAGGTCGAGACTTGGTCGGTGAATCAAAAACAGGTTCAGGAAAGACACACACTTTTTTGCTACCCATTTTCCAGCAATTAGATGAAACTAGTGATAGTGTGCAAGCGGTCATTACTGCACCAAGTCGTGAGTTAGCTACTCAAATCTACCAAGCAGCTCGTCAAATCGCAGCCCACTCAGAAGTGGAAGTTCGTGTGGTTAATTATGTGGGTGGTACGGATAAGGCGCGTCAGATTGAAAAACTTGCCAGCAACCAACCCCATATTGTTATTGGGACTCCAGGGCGTATCTATGACTTGGTCAAATCTGGTGATTTGGCTATTCACAAGGCTAAGACTTTTGTTGTCGATGAAGCCGATATGACCTTGGATATGGGATTCTTGGAAACCGTTGATAAGATTGCAGGGAGCCTTCCAAAAGACTTACAATTCATGGTCTTTTCAGCAACTATTCCACAAAAATTGCAACCATTCTTGAAAAAATACTTGTCAAATCCTGTCATGGAAAAAATCAAGACTAAGACAGTCATTTCTGATACGATTGATAATTGGTTGATTTCGACCAAGGGCCGCGACAAGAATGCTCAAATTTACCAGCTGACTCAGTTGATGCAGCCTTATTTGGCAATGATTTTTGTTAACACAAAAACGCGTGCTGATGAGTTACATGCCTACTTGACTGCTCAAGGATTGAAGGTAGCTAAGATTCATGGAGATATTGCTCCTCGTGAACGCAAGCGGATCATGAACCAGGTGAAAAATCTGGATTTTGAGTACATTGTCGCAACGGACTTGGCAGCGCGTGGAATTGACATTGAAGGTGTCAGTCATGTCATCAATGATGCCATTCCGCAAGACTTGTCCTTCTTTGTTCACCGTGTTGGACGAACTGGGCGCAACGGACTGCCTGGTACGGCTATTACCCTTTACCAGCCTAGTGACGACTCGGATATCCGTGAGTTGGAAAAATTAGGTATCAAGTTTACTCCTAAGATGGTCAAAGACGGAGAGTTTCAAGATACCTATGACCGTGATCGTCGTGCTAATCGTGAAAAGAAGCAGGATAAGCTTGATATTGAAATGATTGGCTTGGTTAAAAAGAAAAAGAAAAAAGTCAAACCTGGCTATAAGAAGAAGATTCAATGGGCGGTGGATGAAAAACGCCGCAAAACCAAGCGTGCTGAAAATCGCGCACGTGGGCGTGCAGAGCGGAAAGCCAAACGCCAAACATTTTAAGAACAAAATTGGAGCTGAATGGCTCCTTTTTGTAACTTCGTTTTATAAATTATCGAAAAGAATGCAAAAAAAAGTAAAAAGTGGTATAATAATAAGGTTATATAGTCCCGATAAGGTGGTAGGTATTCATTACTAGTAGTTTTCCTATCAGTACTTTGTAACTCTATAACAATATTTTTTAAGGGGGGACATTTTTATGTCAGAACGTAAATTATTCACGTCTGAATCTGTATCTGAGGGGCATCCAGATAAGATTGCAGACCAAATTTCAGATGCGATTTTGGATGCTATTTTAGCTAAGGATCCAGAGGCGCACGTTGCTGCTGAGACAGCTGTATACACTGGTTCCGTCCATGTTTTTGGTGAAATTTCTACAAATGCCTATGTGGATATTAACCGTGTGGTTCGTGATACCATTGCAGAGATTGGTTATACCAATACAGAGTATGGTTTTTCTGCGGAGACAGTGGGAGTTCATCCGTCACTTGTTGAGCAGTCACCAGATATCGCCCAAGGTGTTAACGAAGCCTTGGAGGTTCGTGGGAATGCAGATCAAGATCCACTGGACTTGATTGGTGCTGGAGACCAAGGTCTTATGTTTGGGTTTGCAGTGGATGAGACAGAAGAACTCATGCCATTGCCAATTTCACTCAGCCACAAGTTGGTTCGTCGTTTGGCAGAACTTCGTAAGTCTGGCGAAATCAGTTACCTTCGTCCAGATGCTAAATCACAAGTTACGGTTGAGTATGATGAAAATGATCGTCCAGTACGTGTGGATACAGTCGTTATTTCAACTCAGCACGACCCAGAAGTTAGCAATGAACAAATTCACAATGATGTGATTAGCAAGGTTATCAAGGAAGTTATTCCGTCTTCTTACTTGGATGAGCAGACAAAATTCTTCATCAATCCAACTGGTCGCTTTGTAATCGGTGGACCTCAAGGAGACTCAGGCTTGACTGGCCGTAAGATTATCGTGGATACCTATGGTGGCTACTCTCGTCATGGTGGCGGTGCCTTCTCTGGTAAGGATGCGACGAAGGTGGACCGTTCAGCCTCTTATGCGGCTCGCTACATTGCTAAGAATATCGTTGCAGCAGGTTTGGCTAAGAAGGCAGAAGTGCAATTGGCCTACGCTATCGGGGTAGCGCAACCTGTTTCTGTTCGTATCGATACTTTTGGTACAGGAACAGTAGCTGAAAGCAAGCTTGAAAAAGCAGCGCGTCAAATCTTTGACCTTCGCCCTGCAGGAATTATTCAAATGCTGGATCTCAAACGCCCAATTTACCGTCAAACAGCGGCTTATGGACACATGGGACGTACAGATATTGACCTTCCATGGGAACGATTAGACAAGGTAGATGCTTTAAAAGAAGCGGTGAAATAGAATTAAAAGATTGGTAGTATACAACTACCAATCTTTTTTGCAAAAGAAAACCAGCTTTTGGCTGGTCTTCTTATTTTATAGGGATTGAAATCTCAATCAATTTATCTGAATAAAGCGTCTTGATATTGGCTTCATCAATGCTTCCTTTATCGATTTTACGTTTCAAGAAGAAGTCTTGGATGGTTTCGATTTCAGGTTCACGAATAGCACGGTGTTTGTTGGAAATGAGGATTTCATAGTGAAGCGGGGCTTGTGTGAAAACTACATCTGTGTTTCCAGCAGAATAGACCTCGACAAGAGTTGCGTCTGTGCTTTCTAATTGGCTTTTAACAAGTTGCGAGTGTGAGTTTGTCGTATTGATAAGCTTCATAACAGTTCCTCCGATTTTCTAACTCTATTATAGCACTTTTTGGATAAAATCGTGTATTTTAGCCAATTCCATGCTGGATTTTCCAAGCTTCAATTCCCCATTTATGGCTACCACGTTTGAGCTTTTCAATAGCCTCGTCAATAGGAAACCAAGCAATATGATTAAAATCTTCCAATGGTTTTTGTACTTCTTGGAAAGAAATAGCTTCATAGAGATAAGCTGGATTGTAGTAGTAGGTATCACGGTGGCGAGAGTAAAAATACTCATCAGCTTGTCCATAATAGGTTCCGATTTTAGCTGTAAAGCCAAGTTCTTCGATTAGTTCTCTCTTCAGTGCTTCTTGATGATCTTCGCCTGCTTCAATCTCTCCACCTGGCAAGAACCAAGCACCATTGGGGGCTTGAACTAGGACAATTTGTTTTTTCTCCGCATCCGGAATAACTGCGTACACACCATAGCGGGGCTGGTAGGTCACATTCTCTTTTTTATCACCATAAGTTGGGTTTGCCATTGCTTTTTCCTCATTCTCTAGTATCTTTATTATTATCATAATGGACGAGGGGCAAGCTGTCAAGGTTTTACATTTATTTTAGTAAAAAAAGGTGCAGAAAATGATAGACTTTCTGCACTTGTTAGATAGATTTATTCTCCTATTTCAGAAGCAATCTCTTCTGTTTTCTCAGTTTTTTTGGCAGATTTGATTTGAATATTGCCATTGCTTGTCATGACTGCCTTGAGGTCTTTCTCACTTGGATTTTCAAGGTAGAAGTCAGTGATGGCATCCTCGATATAGTCTTGAATGGTGCGGCGGAGTGGCCGTGCTCCCATTTTTGGATCATAACCTAGGTCAACCAACTTTTCCTTGACCTTGTCTGTCACATCGAGGTGGATATTGTTGCTAGAGAGGCGTTTGTTGACATCTGCAAGCATGAGTTCGACGATTTGGAGAAGGTTGTCCTTGCTGAGAGGTTTAAATTCGATAATGCCGTCAAAACGGTTCATAAACTCTGGGCTAAAGAAGTTTCCGAGTTCACCGAGAACAGAGTTGGTACGTCCTTCACGAGCCGCCCCAAAACCAACGCTGGCTTCGGCCTTACCCGTACCGGCATTTGAGGTCATGATAATGATAGCATCCTTAAAGCTAACTGTTCGTCCTTGCCCATCAGTCAAACGACCATCGTCCAAGACTTGAAGGAACATGTGCATGACATCTGGGTGGGCTTTTTCAACTTCATCGAGAAGGATGAGAGAGTAAGGATTGCGACGAACTTTTTCAGTCAGTTGACCAGCTTCGTCATAGCCTACATAGCCTGGAGGGGCACCGACTAATTTAGCCACACTGTGTTTTTCCATATATTCACTCATATCAAAGCGAATCATGCTGTCAGCAGAACCAAAGAGCTCAATGGCTAGTTGTTTAGAGAGTTCTGTCTTACCGACACCAGTTGGTCCGACAAAGAGGAAGCTTCCGATTGGGCGGTTAGGAGTTCCAAGTCCAACACGATTACGACGGATGGCCTTGGCAATCTTATCGACAGCTTCATCTTGACCAATGACATGAGCTTTGAGGTCGTCTGCTAGATGGATAAGCTGAGACTGTTCTTTTTCTTTGAGTTCTCCAACAGGGATATTGGTTTTCTGCTCAATGATATGTTCGATTGTTTTCTCGCTGATGATTGGAGTATCCTGATCTGTCACCTTGTTCTTTTGCATTTCCTTGTACTTGGCAATCTGATCGCGGAAATAAGCAGCCTTTTCAAAGTCTTCCTCTCGTGTAGCTTGAGCCTTGAGATTCTCAGCTTCAATTAAACGCTGATCAATCACTTTAGGATCAACAAAGTTCAGCGTCAGATTCATCTTTGAACCAGCTTCGTCCAACAGGTCAATAGCCTTGTCTGGTAAGAAGCGATCTTGGATGTAGCGGTTGGAAAGATTTGCAGCAGCTTCGATGGCAGCATCAGTATACTTGACGTGATGGTAGTCTTCGTATTTCTTTTGAACCCCTTTAAGGATGATAATGGTTTCTTCAACAGTTGGTTCATCTACCTTGACGGGCTGCATACGGCGCTCGAGGGCAGCATCTTTTTCAATGATACGGTATTCATTGAGAGTAGTGGCTCCGACCAGTTGCAATTCACCACGGGCAAGGGCTGGTTTGAGGATATTGCCTGCATCCATATTGCCATCGCCAGCAGATCCCGCACCAACAATTTCATGGATTTCGTCGATAAAGAGGATGATGTCCTCACGTTTGCGGATTTCTTCCATGAGTTTTTGCATACGTTCTTCAAATTGGCCTCGAATCCCTGTTCCTTGGACTAGACTGACCACATCCAGACGGATGACCTGCTTGCCTTGAAGTTTATGGGGAACATCCCCATCGACAATCTTCTGAGCTAGACCTTCCACAACAGCTGTTTTACCAACACCTGGTTCTCCGATAAGGACAGGATTGTTCTTGGTTCGACGGTTGAGGATTTCGATAACGCGGATAATCTCCTCATCTCGACCGATAACAGGGTCAATATCTCCCCGACGAGCAATCTCAGTAATATTGATACCGTATTCCTCTAGGAGTCCTCTTTCTTGGCTAGGTGGTGTTTGAAGTGGGCCTCGGTTTTGAGGTCCATAACCACCGTTTCCTCCATATCCCCCACCAGATTGAGTTGGAGGGACGTTATTAGAAGAAGGTTTGAAATTGTTCAAATCATTGAAAAAGTCGCCGAAAGGATCAAAGTCATGATTATTTAAGTCAGTCATTCCTTTAAATAGGGTATTATTTGGATCTGTTTTGATAATTTTATAGCAATTTTGACAGAGATCAATTTGCTTTTGCTGTCCATTGATATTGGTATACAGATGAATTGTTGAGTCGTTTATTTTACAGTTTTGACAGAGCATACATCTACCTCATTTCATTCTTATTCTTGGTCTAAGAAAAAGGTCAAGAATAGTCAAAGTTTTATACTCTCATTATAGCATGATTAAGGTGTAAAGCAAGTAAAAAGATTGGGAAGTGATCGTTTTTAAAAGAGGGATTTATGGAGAATCAAGCAACTTGAAGGTAAGAAAAAATCCCATTTGTGGTGACAAAAAGGATTCTCATTCATCGGACCTTACTGCCCGTTGTTTTTATATTAGTAAAGGAGTTCGTAGATCTCCATTGCAATCAAATCAATGCTATCAAAGGTATAAGTTTCACGAGCTTCTACATCGCGAAGGGTGAAGAGTGATCCGTTTTCTTCATCGTGGCTGTATGCAACTTCTGCGACAACAACACCTTCACGTTCAAAATTACGTTTTAGATTTCCACCATCTTTTGTCATTGCTTCTAGGCGGTTAATGATTCTAACCAAATGTGATTCCATTTTGATTCTCCTCCATTTCTTATCGTTTCTATTTTACCATAAACAAGAGGTAGTTGACTAGAAAAAAACTGTGATTTCTCTCTATTTCTCTATTCTATCAAGTTAATTGTTAAAATTAGAGAAAAAAGATTGCATTTTAATTCAATTCATGTTATAATCATACAATCTAATACATAGAAAGTTGATTGAATATGAATTTTTCTTTTTTACCAAAGTATTTACCATATTTTAACTATGGTGCTCTGATTACCGTATTGATTTCCATCCTTGTTGTCTGCTTAGGGACCATTATAGGTGTGTTACTGGCCTTTGCCCAACGTTCACGCTTTAAACCGCTCGTTTGGTTTGCAAATGTCTATGTTTGGATTTTCCGTGGGACGCCAATGATGGTTCAGATTATGATTGCCTTTGCCCTTATGCGTATCAATGCTCCGACTATTCAAGTGGGAATTTTAGGAGTTGATCTTTCTCGTTTGATTCCTGGTATTCTGATTATTTCTATGAATAGTGGAGCTTACGTTTCAGAAACTGTTCGTGCAGGGATCAATGCGGTTCCTAAAGGGCAGTTAGAGGCTGCTTACTCTCTTGGTATTCGTCCGAAAAATGCCATGCGTTATGTCATTTTGCCACAAGCTATCAAGAATATTCTTCCAGCTCTAGGAAATGAATTTATCACCATTATCAAGGATAGTTCCCTCTTGTCGGCAATTGGGGTGATGGAGTTGTGGAATGGTGCAACGACAGTAGCAACAACAACTTATTTACCGTTGACTCCCCTTTTATTTGCAGCCTTTTACTATTTGATTATGACCTCTGTTTTGACAGTGGCGTTGAAAGCATTTGAAAAACATATTGGACAAGGAGACAAGAAATAATGACAGAAACCTTGATTAAAATTGAAGAACTACATAAGTCTTTTGGGAAAAATGAAGTTTTAAAAGGCATCAACCTTGAGATTAAACGAGGAGAAGTTGTTGTCATTATCGGTCCGTCAGGGAGCGGGAAATCAACTCTCCTTCGTTCGATGAATCTCCTTGAAGAAGCAAGTAAAGGTAAGGTTATCTTTGAAGGAGTTGATATTACAGATAAGAAAAATGACCTTTTTGCTATGCGTGAAAAGATGGGCATGGTATTCCAACAATTTAACCTCTTTCCCAATATGACAGTGATGGAAAATATCACTTTGTCACCAATTAAAACCAAAGGTGAAAGCAAGGAAGTTGCGGAGAAAAGAGCACAGGAACTGTTAGAAAAAGTTGGCTTGCCAGATAAGGCGACGGCTTATCCTCAGAGTTTATCAGGTGGTCAGCAACAACGGATTGCCATTGCACGTGGACTTGCTATGGAACCAGATGTTTTGCTCTTTGATGAGCCGACTTCAGCCCTAGACCCTGAGATGGTTGGAGAAGTTCTAGCTGTTATGCAAGACCTTGCCAAGTCAGGGATGACCATGGTGATTGTGACTCATGAAATGGGCTTTGCGCGTGAGGTAGCAGACCGTGTTATCTTTATGGCAGATGGAGTTGTTGTCGAAGATGGAACACCAGAGGAGATTTTCGATCAAACAAAAGAACAACGGACCAAGGAATTTTTGAGTAAGGTTTTGTAATACCTCATTTTTAGAAGAAATGGAGTAGGCATTATGGCTTCCAGTAAAGAATATTTAGATTTTATTCTCGAACAGCTATCAGAGCTAGAGGAGATGAGTTATCGTCCAATGATGGGAGAGTATATCCTTTATTATCGTGGGAAGATTATTGGGGGAATCTATGATAATCGTTTGTTACTGAAGCCTGTGAAGCTGGTCTTGGATCAACTGGGGCAGACTAGGCTTGAACGTCCTTATGAAGGAGCTAAGGAGATGATTTTGATAGAAGACATTGAAGATAAGTCATGTCTAATCAGATTAATCAAGGAGATGTATGAAGTCTTACCGGCTCCAAAAGTCAAAAAGAAAGCATGACAGATTCACCTAGTATAAATAGGCATAAAAGCTCGACAAGGGCTTTTTCTTATAGTTTCAGACTATAGGGTCCATTAGGCAAGAAGTGTTAGAATGGCGAGTTATTTTTTGATATAATAGAGGATATTTGATAGAAAAGAGAAGAGATATGGCACAGATTATTGATGGGAAGGCTCTTGCAGCTAAGTTACAAGGACAGTTGGCTGAGAAGACGGCTAAACTAAAAGAAGAAACAGGTTTAGTTCCAGGCTTGGTGGTGATTTTGGTGGGGGACAATCCTGCCAGTCAAGTCTACGTTCGCAACAAGGAACGTTCAGCTCTTGCTGCTGGCTTCCGTAGTGAAGTAAAGCGAGTTCCAGAGACTATTACCCAAGCGGAATTGTTAGACTTGATTGCCAAATACAATCAAGATCCAGCTTGGCATGGGATTTTGGTTCAATTACCTTTGCCAAAACATATCGATGAAGAGGCAGTGTTATTAGCCATTGACCCCGAAAAAGACGTGGATGGTTTCCATCCCCTAAACATGGGTCGCCTCTGGTCTGGTCATCCAGTTATGATTCCTTCGACACCTGCAGGAATTATGGAGATGTTTCATGAATATGGGATTGATCTAGAAGGTAAAAATGCGGTTGTTATCGGTCGTTCAAATATCGTTGGAAAACCCATGGCTCAGCTTCTTCTAGCCAAGAATGCGACTGTGACTTTGACCCACTCACGTACCCATCATCTTGCCAAGGTTGCTGCTAAGGCGGATATTCTTGTGGTTGCAATCGGTCGCGCTAAGTTTGTGACTGCTGACTTTGTCAAACCGGGAGCGGTTGTCATTGACGTTGGGATGAACCGAGATGAAAATGGCAAGCTTTGTGGAGATGTTGATTATGATGCGGTTGCACCACTTGCTAGTCACATCACACCTGTACCTGGTGGAGTTGGACCTATGACTATTACCATGCTAATGGAGCAAACCTATCAGGCAGCGCTTCGAACACTAAACAAGGAATAGGAAGATGAAATTCGTATTTGATCTGGATGGGACGCTGTCTTTTGACTATATGACCATTGATGAGGAGATTAAGCAGGTTCTTTTAAAGGCTGAAGATTATGGGCATGAGATTGTATTTGCTTCAGCTCGCTCTTATCGGGATTGTTTGGGTTTATTAGGTTCTGAACTCAGTCAGCGTTTGGTTATAGGTTTGAATGGTGGCGTAGCCTATTATCTGGGGAAGGCTATCTTCGAAAGGAATCTCGATACTAGAGTTTATCAGGCGCTAGTGGATTATTGCCAGACCTATAATCTCCCTTTCTTTGCAGATGATTGCTTTGACTATAGTGGTCAGATTGTGGAAAAAATTCCATTTATCTCTAGTGTGGATCCCCTAAAGGTGGCTCGTCATCAGAAACTCAAGGACTTAGGTACTCCGATTAAGGTAGTCGTTTATATGGGTGACCATGAGGATTTGCTTGATGATCTGCTTGGTCAGCTAGAAAGACTAGGACAGGCTCATCTCTCCTATCATGCGCATGAAAAGTGCCTTTATGTTAATCCCTTGGATACTCATAAGGCGACAACTGTTGAAAAGTTATGTGGGGAGAACTTCATCGCCTTTGGAAATGACCAAAACGATATTGAATTGTTTAAAACGTCTCTTTATTCAGTCCAGATAGGAGACTTTGCTGGCCTTACTCCATATGCAGATGACACGTTAGAGCTAAAAGGAGAACCTTCTCCAGCAGTGGCAGCTAAAATCTTACAGACCTTTGCGGAATTTAAGGGAAAATAGTGTAGAAGGAGGTTCGCCTTCTTTTTATGTAGAGTAATGCAGTCTATAAACTATAAATTTGAAGTTTGAAAAAGATATTAATGGAATTCAATTTGTAGTAGAAAGAGTCTAGAACCGAAAGCTATTTTCATTGCAACTATTCCTTTTAAATGATCCCTTCTTATATATCATTTTATTGGGTTAAATTAATGGAAAATAATTGCAATTTAAGGTGCCTTTTGATATATTTAATATATAAAATATATTATAAAACTTGGTACTTGTTTGTGTATTCAGAAGGAGGTTATTTTTAAAAATAAAGTAAACGCTTACTTTGTATCAAGAAAAAGAAATGAGGATTTTAATGAACAAAAGACTTTTTGATAAACGTTGTCATTATAGCATTCGTAAATTTGCAATAGGTGCGGCATCTGTGATGATTGGGGCTAGTATATTTGGTATTTCTGCTGTCCAAGCTGAGGAGTTGGCTTCATTCAATGCTCAAACAGAAGAAACAACTGTTCATCAAGCTCAACCTTTAGATAAGCTTCCCGATGATGTGGCAGCTGCTATCGCAAAGGCTGATGAGAATGGTGGGCGTGAGTTTGTAAAACCAAAAGCTGAATCTGCAGAAGATAAAGTTGCTAAGGATACAGAATCTACTACACCTGCTAATGAGGGTAGTCGTGAATTGGCTAGTCCTAAAGTGGAAACTCCAAATAAAGTAGAAGAAGGAACTAAGGTTGAGGACAAACAGAAATCTGAAGAGGCAAAGCCAAAGCCTGTTGAATCTGCAGTAAAAGCTGGAACAGAAGTAAAAGAGGATTCTAAAAAAACTTCTGAAAAGGACCAAGTGAAAGCAGACACAGAGATCAAATCTTCTTCTGAGAAATCGCAAGTGCTGTCTAGAGAGTCAAACAAAGCCGAAGTTGAAAAGGAAAAACAGCTATTATCGGAACGAAAACAAGATTTTAATAAAGATTGGTATTTTAAACTAAATGCCCAAGGAGATTTTTCAAAAAAAGATGTGGATGTTCATGATTGGTCTAAATTGAATCTTCCTCATGATTGGAGTATTTATTTTGACTTTGATCACAAGTCTCCCGCTCGTAATGAAGGTGGGCAGTTAAATGGTGGAACAGCTTGGTATCGTAAGACTTTCATATTAGACGAAGCAGACAAGAATAAGGATGTTCGTATCAATTTTGATGGGGTTTACATGGATTCAAAGGTCTATGTAAATGGTAAATTTGTCGGACATTATCCAAGTGGCTATAATCATTTTTCATATGATATCACAGAATTTTTAAACAAGGATGGTAGTGAAAATTCAATTACTGTTCAAGTGACCAATAAGCAACCAAGTAGTCGTTGGTATTCAGGAAGTGGGATTTATCGTGATGTAACCCTTAGTTATCATGATAAAGTCCATGTTGCCGAAAATGGTAATCATATAACTACTCCAAAACTTGCTGAGCAAAAAGAAGGGAATGTTGAAACACAGGTTCAAAGTAAGATTAAAAATACGGATAAGAAGGCTGCTAAAGTCTTTGTGGAACAACAAATTTTTACTAAGGAAGGTAAGGTTGTTTCAGAATTAGTCCGCTCTGAAACGAAGAATTTAGCAGAAAATGAAACTGCAGATTTCAGACAAACAATCCTAGTTAATAAACCAACTCTTTGGACGACAAAAAGTTATCATCCTCAACTGTATGTGTTGAAAACAAAGGTTTATAAAGAAGGTCAACTAGTTGATGTAACAGAAGATACATTTGGTTACCGTTATTTCAATTGGACTGCTAAGGATGGTTTCTCTCTGAATGGTGAACGCATGAAATTCCACGGAGTAAGTATTCACCATGACAATGGAGCCTTGGGGGCAGAAGAGAATTATAAGGCTACCTATCGTAAATTAAAACTCTTGAAAGATATGGGGGTTAACTCTATTCGAACAACCCACAATCCAGCGAGTCCTCAGTTGCTTGATGCTGCAGCTAGTTTAGGTCTTTTGGTTCAAGAGGAAGCTTTTGATACTTGGTATGGTGGCAAGAAGACTTACGACTATGGACGGTTCTTTGATCAAGATGCAACTCATCCGGAGGCTAAGAAGGGTGAGAAGTGGTCTGATTTTGATCTCAGAACAATGGTAGAACGTGATAAGAACAATCCGTCTATCGTCATGTGGTCTCTTGGAAATGAGGTAGAGGAGGCAAATGGTAGTCCTCGTTCTATCGAAACTGCTAAACGCTTGAAGGCAGTTATCAAAGCGATTGATACTGAGCGTTATGTAACCATGGGGGAAAACAAATTTAGTCGTGCAGCGACAGGTGATTTCTTGAAACTCGCAGAAATTATGGATGCTGTCGGTATGAACTATGGTGAACGTAATTATGATGCTGTTCGTAGAGCGCATCCAGACTGGCTCATTTATGGTTCTGAAACCTCTTCAGCTACTAGGACGCGTGATTCTTATTATAACCCTGCTCAAATCCTTGGACATGACAATCGTCCAAATCGTCACTATGAACAATCTGACTATGGTAATGACCGTGTTGGATGGGGAAGAACAGCTACTGAATCATGGACTTTTGACCGTGATCGTGCTGGCTATGCTGGACAATTTATCTGGACAGGAATTGACTATATTGGAGAACCGACTCCATGGCATAACCAAGATAGTACACCTGTCAAGAGCTCTTACTTTGGTATTATTGATACAGCTGGTTTACCAAAGAATGATTTCTACCTTTACCGTAGTGTATGGTATAGTGCTAAAGAAAAGCCAACTGTTCGCATTTTACCACATTGGAACTGGACTGAAGAGACCCTTAAGGATCGTAAGATGCTGGTTGATGGAAAGGTTCCGGTTCGTACCTTCTCAAATGCTGCAAGCGTCGAATTGTTCTTAAATGGAGAGTCGCTTGGTAAAAAGGAATTTACTAAGAAAAGGACAGAAGATGGACGTCCATATCATGAGGGAGCTAAACCAAGTGAATTGTATCTTGAGTGGCTTGTGAAATACCAACCAGGCACACTGACTGCGATTGCTCGAGATGAAAATGGCAACGAAATTGCGCGTGATAGTGTGACAACTGCTGGGGAGCCAGCAAGAGTTCGTCTGACTAAAGAAGAGCATGTTATCACTGCAGATGGAAAGGACCTATCCTACATCCATTATGAAATTGTTGATGGCGATGGTAATGTGGTTCCTACAGCTAACAATCTTGTTCATTTCAATCTTCATGGTCAGGGACAAATCGTTGGTGTAGATAATGGAGAACAAGCTAGTCGTGAACGCTACAAAGCTCAAGCAGATGGAACATGGCAAAGACGTGCTTTCAATGGTAAAGGGGTTGTCATTGTAAAATCAACAGAAAAAGAAGGTAAATTTACTCTTTATGCAGATTCTGCTGGTTTAACTTCTGATAGCGCAACGGTCGCAACTGTGTCTGGTAAGAAAGAAAACCGTCACTTTGTAGCCTTTGCTCCTGTAAAAGCAACAACTGATGTGACTAAAAATCCTGAATTGCCTCAAACAGTAACAGCTATTTATAGCGACGGTAGTGTTGAGGAAAAGACTGTAACATGGGACGTGCCAGCTGACTTGCTTACAAGCGCAGGTGAGAAAAAAGTATCTGGACGTGTAGAAGGTTTGGAAACCAAAGCTGAGGCACTTGTAAAAGTGATTGCTTTAGATAGATGGTTACCAAAAGTTGTTACAGTACCAGTTGGTACAACTGCAGCTGATTTGGATAAAACGGTCACAGCTGTTCTGACAGATGGTAGTTTGATTGATACAGATGTTGTTTCTTGGATTTTGAAAGATCCTGCTGCTTTAACCAAGGAAGGAGGACGTACGGAGGCTACTGGTAAATTGGTAGATGACGACCGTGAAGTAACTGCAACCTTTATCGCAAGTAGTAAGGAAACAACAAGTAGCATTACAGGACTTACTGTTGGGGATAAAGCTCTGGAAAACTTCGAGTCTGGCAAGACTTATTACCGTGTATCCCTTCCTTACACTGGAACAATTCCAAGTGTTGGAGCTCAGACTACCGGATATCAAGTAACTGTTCAGCAAGCTTCTGCTGATAATGGTTATCAGGCTTCGGTCTTCTTGAGCGACCAAAAGGGTGACTTGGTTCAAACTTACTTAATTCAGTTTGTGAAGGAAGCTCCTGCCTTGAAACGTTTGGAAGTAGTTGTAGAAGGAAAAGAAACTGCTACAGAAGATCAGGTCTTAACTTATCGTGTCATTGGTAGTTATGAGGATGGTTCTCAAACAGAATTTTCAGCATCAGATATTCACCTAGAAGCTAAATCATCTGATGGTGGGCATCTTGAGGTGAATGGTCAGAACTTGTTGCTCTATACTAAGGGAAGAGTGACTTTGACACCTCGAATCGATAATCAAACAGAGAAAACAGAATCTGTAACTACTGAAGTGGTGATTAAAGAAAATAAAGTCAGCAAGAAGATTGTGAAACTTCATCCTGTATCTGTTTCTACAGATATTAATCAGCAACCGAATCTACCTAAAGAAGTTGGAGCAGAATTTGATAAGGGCTTGCCACGCAAAGTATCTGTAACTTGGGACAAGGTGGATGAAAAAGAATTGGGGCATTATCATAGCTTTACACTTAAAGGACATGTAGAAGGCACAGACATTGAAGCTCAAGCAACGGTGACAGTTGAAGGTTTACAAGTTGCAGAGGAAATCAGCCTTACTCTTCCTAAGGGTGAGACAGTTCAATTGCCAGCCAATGTGCGTGCTTACCATTCTAACGGAACAACTATCTACAAAGATGTAGTTTGGGATCAGGTTCCAGCCAACTTTAGTCAAACTGAAGGAGTCTATGAAATCAATGGTCGCTTAGTAGGTAGCAATCTGACCACTAAAGCTCATGTTCGAGTGTCTAGTCAAGTTGTTGCTGGAAATAATATCTCTAAACAATGGACAGGTTCGCAATTGCCAGCTGCCATTGTATCCAATACAGGAGGAGATGACTCAGCTAATACCTTGAACGACCTGACTGTGTCAAGAACGCCAACAGACGCTAAAAATAGATGGACTACTTGGAGAACAAATACTGATAATGACTGGGCTTCTATCTTGTTTGGTAATTCAGGAGATTTGACGAAACGTTTTGTCAACAATTTATCAGTTGATTTCTATACTGATGGAGCAATTGGTCTTCCAAAAGAATATGTAGTTGAATATTATGTAGGTAAAGAAATTCCAGATTTACCAAGTGATGTCAGCAATGCTCAGCGTGATAGCAATCATCCATTTAATAATCCAGAAAATTGGAAAGCAGTTGAGAACTTGCATGCTCCAGGTCAGCTATCTGCAACTCAAACAAATCACTTCACATTTGACAAGGTAGAAACTTATGCTGTTCGTATTCGTATGAAGAAGGCTGATGGAACATCAGGTGTTGGTCTGACAGAGCTAACTGTCCTTGGAAATAAGGTAGTAAGCTCTACAAGTTCAGAGATTTCTATCAAGGTAGATGGCAAGGAACTTGAACACTTTAATCCATCTAAGACTGATTACTATATTCCTCAATCTAGCAAACAAATCACTGCAACAGCTAGCAATAATGGTTTGGTAACAGTTGTGCCTGCAACTAGTCCAAAAGGTGCAACACGTCTCATCTTAAAAGCAGAAGATGGTACGGTATTGAAAGAATATCGAATCTTCCGCAATGATGAGAGAGAAACTAGTCAACCGCTTGCTGCAGAAAATGGTGCTAAAATCTTGAATGTTGGAGACAATCTTCAACTTCCTTCAGAGGTAGGCGTTTATTACCCAACTTCAACTACTTGGACTACAGAAAAACTTGCAGTGAAGTGGGATGCTATTCCTGAACATGCGACAGAGCATGAGGGAACATTTGAAGTTACCGGTCATGTCATTGGTACAAATCTAACCACTAAAATGCAGGTGACAGTTGTTTCTAAAGGCAATCAAGTCATTTCAGAAAATCCAAACAACAATGAAACGGATTCTAAAGCCTTTGCTTCGACAACGAACGATACACAAGCAGCTTCACATGATAGAATTTTCTATATCAATGATGGAAAATACAATGAAGATGGACGTTGGACAAACTGGTCTCGTACTCCGAAAAATCAAGAAACTTCTGTTGGATTACTCTTTAAGAAGGATGGAAAAATTACTTCTCAATCTATTGGAAAAGTAGCCATTCAGTTCTTTAAAGATAGTGGCACAGATGCTCCAGAGAAAATGGTTCTAGAAAGATATATTGGTCCTGCCTTTACAGAACCAAGTACGATTTCTCGTTATGAAGAAAATGCTGACCATCCATTCAACAAGGCAGAAAATTGGGCACCAATTCCTTACAAAGTTTCTGGAGAATTAGTAGCTGGTAAACCAATTGAGTTTAACTTTGAACCGGTTCAAGCGACAGCTATTCGTGCCCGCATGACTCGTAAGGCTACTACTAATGGCCTAGCGCTTGTAGAATTTACAGCCTACTCTTCAGGCAAGGGAGCAGAAGTCGAAACACCATCAGCGACTATTTCGATTGATGGAAAAGCATTGGAAAACTTTGATCCAAATGTGACAGAGTACACCTTAACAACAATGGGATCCAAACCAAAAGTCACTGCGACAACTAGTGGACACGGAGTAGTTACAGTTGTAGATCATGGAAATACAAATCTTCCAACACTTGTTCGTCTTGTTTCCAAAGATGGGAATCTAGTGAAAGAATATCGTTTACACTTTAAGTCTACCTTCCAAACAACACCGACAGAAGGCGTTAAGAACTTAGTTGCAGAAGTTCCAAGTTTGGAAATTGAAAAGACTCCACTTCCGTTTAAAGAAGTTATTCGTGAAATCCCTGAGCTTGCTCAAGGTAAACGTCGTGTAGTTTCTGAAGGACAAGATGGAGAAAAAGTTGACTATATTCAAGTATCAGGAACTACTAGAACTCTTGTTCATACTGAACAAAGAAAAGCTCAAGATCGTATTATTGAGGTAGGAGTAAAACCATCTATTTCAAATAGTAAGGGTGAGGAGCCTACGCCAGTCAACGAAGTTCCAGAATTCAAAGGCGGTGCTAACTTTGTAGAAGCAGCAGTCAACGAAGTTCCAGAATACACAGGAATTCTTGCCACTGTAGGAGATCAAGCAGCACCAAGCGTTGAGAAACCTGAATTTAAGGGTGGTGTTAATGCTGTAATGGCTCTAGAACATAAACTTCCAGAGTACCGTGGTGTTCTAGCCACAGTAGGTGACCAACCAGCACCGACAGTAGAAAAACCAGAGTTTAAGCTAAGTTCATTAGACAAGGCTCAAACTCAAGAAGTGCCAGTTCAAGTTGCCAAGGAAGACAAGAGATTACCAGAAACTGGTGAGGGAGAATCTGAGACAGCCCTCTTCTTGGCAGGTGTTACCTTGGCCTTGTCAGCAGCCTTATTAACTGCAAAACGAAAGGAGGATTAGTTTGTGCGTCTAATGCTATCCTATTGGTATAGCTTGGTCGATGATAAAAAATCACATCGATAAATGAGTTGAAGAGATGGAGAGGACCGATTAGGCCTCTCCATCTTTACTAGTAAAAATGGAATCGTTTACTTTCGTGTTTGGATGAAAGGAGAGTAGAGGGGCTTTGTCCCCTCTTTTTCTATATGAACGAATAGATTTATGTTCAAGATGCAAGGTGTATAGACTTTATAGTATAATGAATAGAGAGGAAAATAACGATGAAAGTGATTGATCAAACTTTACTAGAAAAAGTCATTGTGGAACGGTCTCGTCACAGTCATAAGGGAGATTTCGGTCGTCTGCTCTTGCTGGGAGGAACCTATCCTTATGGAGGTGCTATCATCATGTCAGCCATTGCAGCTGTAAAAAGCGGCGCTGGTTTGGTGACTGTTGGCACGGATAAGGAGAATATTCCGGCTCTGTACAGTCATTTACCTGAGGCCATGGCATTTTCTCTTCAAGACCAGCAATTGTTAAAAGAGCAGTTGGAAAAGGCAGAAGTTGTCTTGTTAGGTCCGGGTTTGCGAGAGGATGCATTTGGAGAAGAACTCGTAAAACGGGTCTTTGACAGCCTTAGAAAAGACCAGATTTTGATTGCAGATGGCGGTGCTTTGGGCATCTTAGCAAACGGCCAGTTACCGTTTCCTTCCAGTCAGCTCATCCTAACTCCCCACCAAAAGGAATGGGAAAGATTATCTGGTACAGCTCTTGACCATCAAAATACAGAGACGACTGCTAGGGCTCTTTCATCTTTTCCACAAGGAACGATTCTAGTCGAGAAGGGGCCAGCAACTCGTATCTGGCAAGCTGGCAAACCTGAATACTATCAGTTACAGGTTGGAGGCCCCTATCAAGCAAGTGGTGGGATGGGAGATACTCTGGCTGGGATGATTGCAGGTTTTGCAGGTCAGTTTCACCAAGTCAGTCTCTATGAGAGAGTGGTGGCAGCAACTCACCTTCATTCAGCTATTGCGCAAGAACTAGCTCAAGAAAACTACCTTGTCTTGCCTACCGAAATTAGTAAAGCTCTTCCGAAAACAATGAAAAAAATATCTCAAAAAGGCAACTGATACCTTGGTTGTCTTTTTATATTGATGTAACTATCCTGTTAAGTTTTTCAAACATCTCAGAACTGGCAAGCAACTGCTGAACTTGCGAGAAATTCTCACTTTTAAGGTCTTGATTTTTAATCGAACTCGAAAGTGAAGTAAGATTGTTATCAAAGTTGAGGGGTGTCAAATCATGCTTTTTTTGATATAATTTTTAATGATGAATGCGAGAAATAATCGGTATGTGGTCGTTGATTTAGAGGCGACTAGCACCGGAAGCAAGGCAAAAATTATTCAAGTAGGCATTGTGGTGATTGAGAATGGCGAAATCGTCGATCAGTATGCGACTGATGTCAATCCCCATGAACCCTTGGATTCTCATATCAAAGAATTAACGGGTCTGACCGATCAGCGTTTGGCTGCAGCACCAGAGTTTTCTCAGGTAGCTGGAAAAATTTTTGAATTGGTTAAGAACGGTGTTTTTGTTGCGCATAATGTTCAATTTGATGCCAACCTCCTTGCGGAATTTCTTTTTTTTGAAGGCTATGAATTGCGCACTCCACGGGTGGATACTGTTGAGCTAGCCCAAGTTTTATACCCTCAGTTTGAAAAGTACAATCTAGGTATTCTTTGTCAAGAGTTGGGTATTGAACTGGAACAGGCCCATACTGCCCTGTCTGATGCTCAGGCGACAGCAGAACTCTTGCTTTACATGCGTCAAAAACTCTTTGAGTTACCTAAAGGGCTCTTAGAAAGCTTGTTAGACCTTGCAGATAACCTTCTCTATGAAAGCTATCTAGTGATTGAGGAGGTCTATCAGCAACAATCTCTCCTCTCCTCTCCGGAATTGATAGAACTACATGGGCTTTTCCTGAGAAAGGAAAGCAAAGCCTTAGTCCCACGAATGTTTTCCAAAGATTTTGCTAAAAACATTTCCTTATTGGGCTTGGAGGAGCGTCCGCAACAGCTGGATTTTGCGGAGAAGATTGAGCAATTATTGGAAGAGAACCAGACTTCCTTTATCCAAGCCCAAACGGGACTGGGCAAGACTTATGGTTATCTTCTCCCAGCTTTGAACTTGGAGAGTCAAGCAGGGATCCTAGTGAGCGTTCCGACCAAAATTCTTCAAAATCAAATCATGCAAGAAGAAGGTCAGCGTTTAAAAGAGGTCTTCCATCTGGAAATTCATAGTCTCAAGGGGCCTCAAAATTACTTGAAATTGGATGCCTTTCACCAAATTCTCTATCGATCAGAGTCCAATCGCCTTTTCACACGATTTAAAATGCAACTGCTCATCTGGCTAACGGAGACAGATACAGGTGACTTGGACGAAATCGGGCAGCTTTATCGCTACCAGCACTTTCTGCCGGAACTAGTCCACGATGGCAAGCTTTCAAAGAAAAGTTTATTTGCTACGGAGGATTTTTGGAAACGAGGGCAGGAAAAGGCCAAGACCAGTCGCGTTCTCTTGACTAATCATGCCTATCTGGTCACTCGTTTGGAAGACAATCCAGAGTTTGTCGACAACCGTTTGGTGATCTTGGATGAAGCTCAAAAAATGCTGCTAGCTCTTGAAAATCTGGCCCAGCAGGCTTACCGCCTTGAGGAACTTGTAACTCAAATCGAAAAGTCCTTGGAGTCAGAAGAAGATTTGATTCAGAAACGCTTGCTTGAGAGTATAGGTTTTGAATGTCGTTACTTGATGGAGCAGTATCAATCAGGTCTGAAGAATGGAAAGTGGTTGGATTCTCTTGAAGAGTTGCGCCAGCATTTCTCGGAGTTAGCTCTCCCAGAGTATCGAGAAATTGCAAACTTTTTCACGTCAGACCGTGAATTTTGGCTTGCTACAGCCGAGAAATCGAGCAAGGATGTCTTGATTTGTTCAAGCAAAAACGGTCGCTTTATACTAGCAGACTTATTGCCAGAAGATTGTAGGCTCCTAGGAGTATCGGCCACTCTTGAAATCAGCAATCGGGTTTCCCTAGCAGATTTATTGGGATTTCCGGATGCTCCGCTTGTTAAGCTTGATGTAGCAAAACAGGAGCAACAAGAAGTCTTTCTAGTCAATGATTTTCCTCTTGTGACAGAAGTTTCGCCTGTTGACTATGCTAGTGAAGTGGCTTCTGTCATTCGAAGTTTACAAGCCTTTCAAGAACCCATATTGGTTTTGTTTACTTCAAAAGAAATGCTGCTGGCAGTTTCGGACCTGCTCGACCAACCGCATCTGGCTCAGTATAAAAATGGAGAACCAAGCCAACTAAAAAAACGTTTTGAAAAAGGTGAACGCCAGATCTTGCTTGGAACAGGTAGTTTCTGGGAAGGAGTTGATTTTTCAACCCATCCTTGCGTGATCCAAGTGATTCCGAGATTGCCTTTCCAAAATCCCCATGAACCGTTAACCAAAAAATTAAACCAAGAGCTGCGTCAAGAAGGGAAAAATCCTTTCTATGATTATCAGTTGCCGATGGCGATTATTCGGCTAAAACAAGCTCTGGGCCGTACTGTTAGAAGATCTGACCAAGGTTCGGTTGCTGTTATCTTAGACAGTCGTGTCGTTAGCAAGCGTTACGGCAAACAAATCGCCCAGGCCTTGTCAAAAGAAAGGGCTGTTCAGGTTCTTTCTAGAGAACAGCTAGAGCCTGCTGTAGCTGATTTTCTCCAATCTCGTCGCAATAGAATGAAAGAAAAATCCAAGAAAGAGAAAAGGTAAAAAATATGAAACGTTCCTTCGACTCTCGAGTCGATTATAGCCTCCTCCTACCAGTGTTTTGTTTACTGGTGATTGGAGTAGTGGCCATTTATATAGCAGTTAGTCATGACTATCCAAATAATGTATTACCAATTCTAGGTCAGCAAATCGCTTGGATTTCCTTGGGCCTTGTCATTGGTTTTGTGGTCATGTTCTTTAATACCGAGTTTTTATGGAAGGTGACTCCCTATCTTTATGGTCTAGGGCTAGCTTTGATGATCCTACCTCTTGTTTTCTACAATCCAAATCTTGTAGCGTCAACAGGTGCCAAGAACTGGGTATCGATTGGTGGAACGACACTCTTTCAGCCATCGGAGTTCATGAAGATTTCCTATATCTTGATGTTGGCTCGAGCCATTGTAAGATTCACTCAAAAACACAAGGAATGGCGACGAACTATTCCCTTGGATTTCCTATTGATTGGTTGGATGATTGCCTTTACCATACCAGTCTTGATCCTCTTAGCCCTACAAAGTGACTTGGGGACTGCCTTGGTCTTTGTAGCTATTTTTTCCGGTATGGTTCTCCTTTCAGGTGTTTCGTGGAAGATTATCATTCCTGTTTTTGCGACAGGAGTGACTGCAGTTGTAGGCTTCATGGCCATCTTTATAAGCAAGGATGGACGTGCCTTCTTGCATCAGATTGGGATGCCAACCTACCAGATCAACCGCATCTTGGCTTGGCTCAATCCCTTTGACTTTGCACAAACAACAACATATCAACAGGCGCAGGGACAAATTGCGATTGGAAGTGGTGGCTTGTTTGGACAAGGTTTCAATGTGTCCAATCTCCTCATTCCAGTACGTGAGAGTGATATGATTTTCACCGTAATTGCAGAAGACTTTGGCTTTATTGGTTCAGTCTTTGTGGTTGCTTTATACTTGCTTCTCATCTACCGGATGTTGAAGATTACGCTCAGGTCAAATAACCAGTTCTACACCTACATTTCGACTGGTTTTATCATGATGTTGCTCTTCCATATCTTTGAAAATATCGGTGCCGTGACAGGCTTACTTCCTTTGACAGGTATTCCTCTGCCATTTATTTCTCAAGGGGGCTCCGCAATTATTAGTAACCTCATCGGTGTTGGTCTCCTCTTGTCTATGAGTTACCAGACCAATCTAGCAGAAGAGAAAAGTGGAAAAGTTCCATTCAAACGAAAGAAAGTCGTCCTAAAACAAATCAAATAAGGAGGCCACTATGGCAAAAGTTGCAGTTATCTTAGCAAATGGCTTTGAAGAAATCGAAGCCTTGACAGTAGTCGATGTCTTGCGTCGAGCAAACATTTCCTGTGATATGGTAGGATTTGAGGAGCAGGTGACGGGATCACATGACATTCGGGTAACAGCCGACCGTATCTTTGATGGTGATTTGTCTGACTATGACTTGGTAGTTCTTCCAGGTGGCATGCCAGGATCAGCTCACCTACGGGATAATCCAGCCCTCATTTCTGAGATTAAAGCCTTTGATCAAGCTGGAAAGAAAATTGCAGCTATCTGTGCAGCTCCAATCGCTCTCCATCAAGCAGGTGTCCTGAAAGACAAGCACTTTACTTGTTATGACGGAGTTCAGGAGCAAATTACTGACGGAATTTATCAAAAACAAACAGTGGTTGTAGATGGTAATCTAACAACTAGCCGAGGACCGTCAACCGCACTTGCCTTTGCCTATGAATTGGTAGAGCAATTGGGAGGAGATGCTGAAAGTTTACGAGACGGCATGCTCTATCGAGATGTCTTTGGAAATCAACAGTAAAACGAGAGTTCGGCTCTCGTTTTTTTATTTACTCCATTTCTAAAAAATGTTTCATATGATTGTCCTGCGCTTTTATATCAATCTTTTATAAATCAACCAAGATTCGTTTAACATAAGAAGGAAATCTATCTCTAGAAATGTTAGTGTTTTCAAGTTGTTAGATAGAATAGTTCAGATTTCTACTGAAATCAATAGATTCATGAAAAAGATAGAACATTCAATAAATGCTATATTAAAATGCTTTATCATGCGAATTAATCTGCTTGTATTAATTTGAAATATAAAGTACTTTCTCTGTAATATAATTGAAACGTGTTACTAGTATATTAAAATTAGTAAGAATTTTTTGCATATACGAAACTGGGGGAGTGATATGTTGAAAGCATTTGGAAAAATATTCAAAGTCATTAGAGAATCAAAAAAAATGTCCCTGAAAGAGGTGGCTGCTGGTGATATTTCCGTGGCTCAGCTATCCCGTTTTGAACGGGGAGTCAATGGGATCACACTTGATTCTTTTTATTGCTGTTTAAAAAATATGGCCGTTTCCCTAGAGGAGTTTCAGTATGTTTACCATAATTACATTGATTCAGATGATGTGCTGTTCTCAAAAAAAGTAGCTGATGCATATCAGGAAAACAATGTTGTCAAGCTCCAAAATATTTTGTCAAGCTCAGAAGCATTGACCGAACAGTTTCCTGAGAAAAAAAACTATAAACTCAATACAATCATTGTCAGGGCCCTCTTGTCCTCCTGTTGCTCAGATTTTCAGATTAGCAAGAAGGATATAGAATTCCTGACGGATCATCTCTTTTCTGTTGAGGAGTGGGGACGTTATGAACTCTGGCTTTTTACAAACAGTGTTGATTTGATGACCTTGGAAACGCTGGAAACCTTTGCTAGTGAGATGATCAATCGTACCCAGTTTTATAACAACCTACCTGAAAATCGCCGCCGTATTATCAAGATGCTACTTAATGTCATTAGCGTCTGTATAGAAGGAAACCATCTGCTAGTTGCTATGAGGTTTCTCAATTATCTCGACCACTCTAAAATCCCTGAAACAGATCTATATGATCGAACGCTGATTAAGTATCATAGGGCTCTGTATGCCTACAAGGTTGGGAATACTAATGCTCTCAGTGACATCGAGCAATGCCTATCTTTTTTTGAATTTTTAGATTCCTTTGGTGTTGCCCAAAAACTTAAAGAACAGTTTGAAAGAATTTGCCTTTCATAGTTGTAGATGTGCAACAAAAAATGATCATTTTGAAAAATATACTAGAATAAGGGCATAACTTTATACTAAATTCAGAAGGAGGCTTTATGATGGAGAAAAAGATTCATTATAAGATGCATAAAGTTAAGAAAAACTGGGTAGCCATTGCTTTGACGACCTTGGCCCTTATTGTAGCACCAAAGGTACTTGGTCTAGAACCAGGCGTTGTCCATGCGGATGATGTAAAGCAGGTTGTGGTTCAAGAACCTGCTACAGCTCAGACTAGTGATCCGGGTCAGCAAACTCCAGCCCAAGCTAAAATAGCATCTGAGCAAGAAGCAGAAAAAGCAACCCCTGCAGACAAGGTGACAGGCGATGTTGCTGCTAGTGAAAAACCTGCTAAACCAGCAGAAAATACAGAAGCAACAGTTCAAACCAATGCTCAAGAGCCTGCTAAACCAGCAGATACGAAAGAAGCATCTACAGAAAAGGCTGCTGTTGCTGAAGAAGTTAAAGCTGCTAATGCAATCACAGAAACTCCTAAAACTGAAGTAGCAGACCAGAATAAACAAGCAAGGCCAACAACTGCCCAAGACCAAGAAGGCGACAAGCGAGAAAAAACGGCTGTTGAAGACAAGATTGTTGCAAATCCAAAGGTTGCAAAGAAAGATCGCTTGCCCGAACCTGCTCAAAAACAGGGAGCAATAGCTGAAAGAATGGTGGCAGATCAGGCTCAACCTGCACCTGTAAATGCTGACCATGATGATGATGTCCTATCTCATATTAAGACCATTGATGGTAAAAATTACTATGTTCAGGACGATGGTACAGTTAAAAAGAACTTTGCAGTTGAACTTAATGGGAGAATACTTTATTTTGATGCAGAAACCGGTGCCTTAGTTGATTCAAATGAATATCAGTTCCAACAAGGAACCAGCAGTCTCAATAATGAATTCTCTCAAAAGAATGCTTTTTACGGTACGACTGACAAGGATATCGAAACTGTAGACGGTTATTTGACAGCAGATAGTTGGTATCGTCCAAAGTTCATCTTAAAAGATGGAAAAACATGGACGGCTTCGACAGAAACAGACTTACGTCCCCTTTTGATGGCTTGGTGGCCTGATAAACGTACTCAGATTAATTACCTCAACTATATGAACCAGCAAGGTCTGGGAGCAGGTGCTTTTGAAAACAAAGTTGAACAAGCTCTCCTGACAGGAGCTTCTCAGCAGGTTCAGCGCAAAATTGAGGAAAAAATTGGTAAAGAAGGCGATACAAAATGGTTGAGAACGCTGATGGGTGCCTTTGTCAAAACCCAGCCAAACTGGAATATCAAGTCAGAGTCTGAAACAACTGGTACTAAAAAGGACCACTTGCAGGGTGGAGCTTTGCTTTATACCAATAATGAGAAGAGCTCTCATGCTGACTCTAAGTTCCGTCTGCTTAACCGTACCCCTACTAGTCAAACAGGTACACCTAAGTACTTCATTGACAAGTCAAATGGTGGTTATGAGTTCTTGCTCGCTAACGACTTTGACAACTCTAATCCAGCTGTTCAAGCCGAACAACTCAACTGGTTGCATTTTATGATGAACTTTGGAAGCATCGTAGCCAATGATCCGACTGCTAATTTTGATGGAGTTCGTGTCGATGCGGTGGACAATGTCAACGCAGACTTGCTCCAAATCGCATCTGACTACTTCAAGTCTCGCTACAAGGTGGGAGAAAGTGAAGAAGAAGCTATCAAGCATTTGTCTATCTTGGAAGCTTGGTCTGATAACGATCCTGACTACAACAAAGATACTAAAGGTGCTCAACTAGCAATTGACAACAAGCTACGCTTGTCCTTGCTTTATTCATTCATGCGTAATCTATCTATCCGTAGCGGAGTAGAGCCAACGATTACAAATAGTCTAAATGACCGTTCTTCTGAAAAGAAAAATGGCGAACGGATGGCTAACTATATCTTTGTTCGGGCTCATGACAGTGAAGTACAAACCGTTATTGCCGACATCATCCGAGAAAATATTAATCCAAACACGGATGGTTTGACCTTTACTATGGATGAACTCAAGCAAGCCTTCAAGATCTACAACGAAGATATGCGCAAGGCAGACAAGAAGTATACGCAGTTCAACATCCCAACTGCTCATGCTCTCATGCTCTCCAATAAAGACTCTATCACTCGGGTCTACTATGGTGACCTCTATACCGATGATGGTCAATACATGGAGAAAAAATCTCCTTACCACGATGCTATCGATGCCTTGTTGCGTGCTCGTATTAAGTATGTAGCAGGTGGACAAGACATGAAAGTCACATATATGGGTGTACCTCGTGAGGCTGATAAATGGTCTTACAATGGTATTTTGACTTCTGTTCGCTACGGTACTGGTGCCAATGAAGCAACAGATGAAGGAACAGCAGAAACCCGTACCCAAGGGATGGCTGTTATTGCTTCTAACAACCCTAACCTGAAACTGAACGAATGGGATAAACTGCAAGTCAATATGGGAGCAGCCCACAAGAATCAATACTATCGCCCTGTGCTTTTGACGACCAAAGATGGCATTTCCCGCTATCTAACTGACGAAGAAGTGCCGCAATCGCTCTGGAAGAAGACAGATGCTAATGGTATTTTAACCTTTGATATGAATGATATTGCAGGCTATAGCAATGTACAGGTTTCTGGATATCTGGCTGTTTGGGTACCAGTTGGCGCTAAGGCAGATCAGGATGCTCGTACAACAGCAAGCAAGAAGAAAAACGCTAGTGGTCAGGTCTACGAATCTAGCGCAGCCCTTGATTCTCAGTTGATTTACGAAGGATTTTCTAACTTCCAAGACTTTGCAACCCGCGATGACCAATATACCAATAAAGTTATTGCTAAAAATGTCAACCTCTTCAAGGAATGGGGAGTAACTTCATTTGAGCTACCACCTCAGTATGTATCTAGCCAAGACGGTACTTTCTTAGATTCTATCATTCAGAATGGTTATGCCTTTGAAGACCGCTATGATATGGCGATGAGCAAGAACAATAAATATGGTTCTTTAAAAGATTTGCTCAATGCTCTTCGTGCGCTTCACAGTGTTAATATCCAAGCCATCGCGGACTGGGTACCAGACCAAATCTATAACCTACCAGGTAAGGAAGTGGTAACAGCAACACGTGTCAACAACTACGGAACCTACCGTGAAGGTGCAGAAATCAAGGAAAAACTCTATGTAGCTAATAGTAAGACCAATGGAACTGATTTCCAAGGTAAGTACGGTGGCGCCTTCTTAGATGAGCTCAAAGCTAAATATCCAGAAATCTTTGAACGAGTACAGATTTCCAATGGTCAAAAGATGACAACAGATGAGAAGATTACCAAGTGGTCGGCTAAGTACTTCAATGGTACCAATATCTTAGGTCGTGGTGCTTACTATGTTCTTAAAGACTGGGCTAGCAACGACTATCTCACTAACAGAAATGGCGAGATAGTATTGCCTAAGCAATTAGTTAATAAGAATGCTTACACAGGATTTGTTAGTGATGCCAATGGTACTAAGTTCTATTCAACTAGTGGTTATCAAGCTAAAAATTCCTTTATCCAAGATGAAAATGGAAATTGGTATTACTTCGATAAACGAGGCTATCTTGTAACAGGTGCTCATGAAATTGATGGCAAGCACGTTTATTTCTTGAAGAATGGTATTCAACTTCGTGATTCTATCCGTGAAGATGAAAATGGTAATCAGTACTACTATGATCAAACTGGTGCCCAAGTTCTCAACCGTTACTACACTACTGATGGTCAAAACTGGCGTTACTTTGATGCCAAGGGCGTTATGGCTCGAGGTCTTGTCAAGATAGGAGATGGACAGCAATTCTTTGATGAAAACGGCTATCAGGTTAAGGGCAAGATTGTGAGTGCTAAAGATGGCAAACTTCGTTACTTTGACAAGGATTCAGGAAATGCTGTTATCAATCGTTTTGCTCAAGGTGATAACCCAAGTGATTGGTACTATTTCGGAGCAGATGGAGTTGCAGTGACAGGTCTTCAAAAGATTGGTCAACAAACACTTTACTTTGACCAAGATGGCAAGCAAGTCAAGGGTAAAATCGTGACACTTTCAGATAAGAGTATCCGTTACTTTGATGCCAACTCAGGAGAAATGGCGGTCGGCAAGTTTGCTGAAGGTGCCAAGAACGAATGGTATTACTTTGACAAAACTGGTAAAGCAGTGACAGGTCTTCAAAAGATTGGCAAACAAACACTTTACTTTGACCAAGATGGTAAGCAAGTCAAGGGTAAAGTAGTAACTTTGGCTGATAAATCCATCCGTTACTTTGATGCCGACTCAGGAGAAATGGCAGTCGGCAAGTTTGCAGAAGGTGCCAAGAACGAATGGTATTACTTTGACCAAACTGGTAAAGCAGTGACAGGCCTTCAAAAGATTGACAAACAAACACTTTACTTCGACCAAGATGGCAAGCAAGTCAAGGGCAAAATCGTGACACTTTCAGATAAGAGTATCCGTTACTTTGATGCTAACTCAGGAGAGATGGCAACCGACAAGTTTGTCGAAGGTTCCCCAAATGAGTGGTACTATTTTGATCAAACTGGAAAAGCAGTGACAGGCTTGCAGCAGGTTGGTCAACAGACTCTCTATTTCACGCAAGACGGCAAGCAAGTCAAAGGAAAAGTTGTTGATGTGAATGGGGTTAGTCGATATTTCGATGCCAATTCAGGAGATATGGCTCGAAGCAAATGGATTCAACTTGAAGATGGAAGTTGGATGTATTTTGACCGCGATGGTAGAGGTCAAAACTTCGGAAGAAACTAATCGAATATAGCTCAACAAAAATCAAACTTTATCTGATGATATACAAAAACGATAGCACCTTAAAAGGATGTTATCGTTTTTTGTCTGTTTGGAGAATAAATTATAATTGAAAAGAAAAATGGAATCATTGGAAACTGAAATGAATTAACAAGAGATTCCATATTGGAATAATCTTTTTCTGCACTCTATTGTGACATTCAAAGCAATGAGGATTCTATTTTTAAAGTTTGGAAATCCAAAATCGTTTCGTTTGCGAAAAATGACGCGGTTGTTAGTAGTTTCTATTTTTTTATTTGTACATTTGAGATAGGAAAGATTTTGCTTGATTATTCATAGAGGAGCTATTCTTCACAAAAAGGCTCCATCGATGCAATAGTGTTTTACTCTCTATAGAAATTATAGAGCCGAAAAATCTAGGAAATCATCGCTTTTTTCATAAAAAAATGGTATAATGAAGGGTATGAAATATCACGACTATATATGGGATTTAGGTGGTACCCTATTGGATAATTATGAGACTTCTACAGCAGCCTTTGTAGAAACCTTAGCCCAATACGGAATAGAGCAAGAACACGACCGCGTCTACGAAGCCTTGAAGGTTTCGACAGCTTTTGCCATCGAGAAGTTTGCACCAGATATCGAGGTTTTTTTAGAGAACTACAAAGAAAATGAGGCGCGTGAGCTAGAGCATCCAGTTTTGTTTGAGGGAATTCCAGAATTACTCAAAGACATTTCGGACAAGGGTGGTCGCCATTTCTTAGTTTCTCATCGAAATGACCAAGTGCTAGAACTTCTTGCTAAGACCCAGATAGCGAACTACTTCACTGAGGTGGTGACTGCCAGTTCTGGCTTTAAACGGAAACCAGATCCTGAGTCCATGATTTATTTACGTGATAAATATCATATTACATCTGGTTTAGTCATTGGTGACAGAAATATTGATGTAGAAGCAGGTAAAGCTGCTGGCTTAGATGCCTATCTTTTTAATAACGTTGCGACATTGAGACAAGCAATAGACATGTAAGAAAAGGGAAAAAATGACAGAAGAAATCAAAAATCAACAGGCACAAGATTATGATGCCAGTCAAATTCAAGTTTTGGAGGGACTTGAAGCTGTTCGTATGCGTCCAGGTATGTATATTGGATCGACTTCAAAAGAAGGTCTTCACCATCTAGTATGGGAAATCGTTGATAACTCAATTGACGAAGCTCTAGCTGGATTTGCCAGTCACATCCAAGTCTTTATAGAGCCTGATAATTCCATCACCGTTGTGGATGATGGGCGTGGAATTCCTGTTGATATTCAGGAAAAGACAGGACGTCCCGCTGTTGAGACCGTTTTTACAGTCCTTCACGCTGGAGGAAAATTCGGCGGTGGCGGATACAAGGTTTCAGGTGGATTGCACGGTGTAGGTTCATCAGTAGTAAATGCCCTCTCAACTCAACTAGATGTTCATGTTCATAAAAACGGTAAGATTCATTACCAAGAATACCGTCGTGGTCATGTTGTTGCTGATCTTGAGGTGGTTGGAGATACAGATAAAACGGGAACAACAGTTCACTTCACACCAGATCCAGAGATTTTTACAGAAACAACGACTTTTGACTTTGAAAAATTAAACAAACGTATTCAAGAACTAGCCTTTTTGAACCGAGGCCTTCGAATCTCCATCACAGATAAGCGTGAAGGTCTCGAACAGACTAAACATTACCACTATGAAGGTGGGATTGCTAGTTACGTTGAATATATCAACGAGAACAAGGATGTTATCTTTGATACACCAATCTACACAGACGGTGAGATGGATGATATCACAGTTGAAGTAGCCATGCAGTACACAACTGGTTACCACGAAAATGTCATGAGTTTCGCCAATAACATTCACACCCATGAAGGTGGTACGCATGAGCAAGGTTTCCGTACAGCGCTGACACGTGTTATCAATGATTATGCCCGCAAGAATAAGCTACTAAAAGACAATGAAGATAACCTAACAGGAGAAGATGTCCGTGAAGGTTTGACAGCAGTTATCTCAGTTAAGCATCCAAATCCGCAGTTTGAAGGACAAACCAAGACTAAATTGGGAAATAGCGAAGTAGTCAAGATTACCAATCGACTCTTCAGCGATGCCTTTTCTGATTTCCTCATGGAGAATCCGCAGATCGCCAAGCGTATCGTGGAAAAAGGGATTTTGGCTGCCAAGGCTCGTGTAGCTGCCAAACGTGCGCGTGAAGTCACTCGTAAAAAATCTGGTTTGGAAATTTCCAATTTGCCAGGAAAACTAGCAGACTGTTCTTCAAACAACCCAGCTGAAACAGAACTCTTCATCGTCGAAGGAGACTCGGCTGGTGGATCAGCTAAATCTGGTCGTAACCGTGAGTTCCAGGCTATCCTTCCAATTCGTGGTAAGATCTTGAACGTTGAAAAAGCTAGCATGGATAAAATTCTTGCCAACGAAGAAATTCGAAGCCTTTTCACAGCCATGGGAACAGGATTTGGTGCAGAATTTGATGTAACTAAGGCTCGTTACCAAAAACTCGTTTTGATGACCGATGCCGATGTTGATGGAGCCCACATTCGAACTCTCCTGCTAACCTTGATTTACCGCTATATGAAACCAATCTTAGAGGCTGGTTATGTCTACATTGCCCAACCACCAATTTATGGGGTTAAAGTTGGAAGTGAGATCAAAGAATACATTCAACCTGGTGCAGATCAAGAAATTAAACTCCAAGAAGCCTTAGCACGTCATAGTGAAGGGCGTTCAAAACCAACCATCCAACGTTATAAAGGTTTGGGAGAAATGGATGACCACCAATTGTGGGAAACAACCATGGATCCTGAACATCGCTTGATGGCGCGTGTTTCGGTAGATGATGCTGCCGAAGCAGATAAAATCTTTGATATGTTGATGGGAGATCGAGTAGAACCTCGTCGCGAATTTATCGAAGAAAACGCTGTTTACAGTACACTTGACGTCTAAAAAATGTGGGAAATAGTTCCCTTGGTTTAAAAAATATGATATAATCATTACGATTGTTTCTAGTATAAAAGGAGTTTGATATGTCTAATGGACAACTAATTTATCTAATGGTTGCGATTGCAGTCATTCTGATCTTAGCTTATGTAACAGCTATCTTTTTACGTAAGCGTAATGTAAGCAGATTAACGGCCCTTGAAGAAAGAAAAGAAGAACTCTACAACCTTCCTGTAAATGATGAGGTTGAAGCCGTTAAAAACATGCACTTGATTGGTCAAAGCCAGGTGACCTTCCGTGAATGGAACCAAAAATGGGTTGATTTATCTCTGAACTCATTTGCTGATATTGAAAATCACCTCTTTGAAGCTGAAAGCTACAATAATTCTTTCCGTTTTTTCAAAGCTTCTCACAAGATTGATCAAATTGAGAGCCAAATTGGCTTGATTGAAGAAGACATTGCTGCTATTCGCAATGCTCTCTCAGAACTTGAAAAGCAAGAATCTAAGAATAGTGGCCGTGTCCTTCATGCTTTGGACTTGTTTGAATCCCTTCAACATACTGTTGCAGAAGATTCGGAGAAATATGGGAAAGCCCTTCCTGAGATTGAGAAACAATTGGAAAACATCCAATCTGAATTCTCTCAATTTGTTACCCTAAATTCATCAGGTGACCCGGTTGAAGCGGCAGCAATTCTTGATTCAACTGAAAATCATATTCTCGCTTTGACACACATCGTTGAGCGAATTCCAGCTCTTGTTGAAACCTTGACAAAGGAACTGCCAGAACAATTGGCAGATTTGGAAGAAGGTTATCGCAAGCTGTTGGATGCCAACTACCACTTTACAGAAACAGATATCGAGTCTCGTTTCCAACTTTTGCATGAATCTCTGAAAAATAATCAAGAAAATATTCGTCAGTTGGAATTGGACAATGCAGAGTATGAAAATAATCGCATCCAAGAAGAAATCAACGCACTTTATGATATCTTCACTCGTGAAATTGCAGCTCAAAAAGTGGTTGAAAGTCTTCTTGCTACATTACCAACTTATCTCAACCACTTGAAAGAAAATAATCAGGTGCTTGTTCAGGACCTTGAACGCTTGACTAAAACCTACCTTCTTCCTGAAAGTGATGGCAATCATGTTCGTCGTCTTCAAGCAGAATTGGCTGCACTTGATACGGCAATCATGGAAGTGACAGAGGATCAAGGTGAGTCAACACAAGCCTACTCTGCTCTTGAAGAACAGTTGGAAATGCTTCAAAGCAACCTCAAGGATATAGAGGATGAGCAAATCTCAGTTAGCGAACGACTTGCGCAAATTGAAAAAGACGACCTCAATGCTCGCCAAAAAGCCAATGTCTATGTGAATCGTTTGCACACCATCAAACGTTACATGGAGAAGAGAAACTTGCCAGGTATTCCTCAAAGTTTCTTGAAGCTTTTCTTTACTGCAAGTCATAACACAGAAGATTTGATGGCAGAGTTAGAACAACCACAAGTGAATATTGAATCGGTTAAACGAATTCTTGAAGTCGCAACAAATGATATGGAAGCACTTGAAACAGAAACCTATGATATCGTTCAATATGCAACCTTGACTGAGCAACTACTCCAATACTCAAACCGTTACCGTTCATTTGATGAGCGTATCCAAGAGGCCTTCAACGAAGCGCTTGAAATTTTTGAAAAAGAGTTTGACTACCAGGCGTCATTTGAAAAAATTTCACAAGCCTTGGAAGTTGCTGAACCAGGAGTCACAAACCGTTTTGTAACTTCATATGAGAAAACACGTGAAACGATTCGTTTCTAAACGAGAAGCTTAGATATTTCTAAGCTTTTTTATTTTTCTAAAAAAAGACAGAATCCCTGTTTATCATTGAAATAATAGCCTCGATTTGATATGATGGAAATATGAAAAAAAATAGAGCGAAACGTGTTTCTCACGATAAAACGAGAAGGCTATTGCTTTCCCTTGTTGGAATCTTTGGAATTGCTACGATTCTATTAGGGAGTGCTATTGGTTATAAGCTACTACAAAAGCAATCTTACGAACAAAAAATTGAAGCGCTAAAAAGCGAAAAGGACCAGCAATTCAACTCAGGTAGTCAGAAGGACCATTTTCGAAAAGGTCAAGCTGAGGTGATTGCCTACTATCCTCTACAAGGAGAGGAAGTCATTGCGTCTGTTAGAGAAAAAATCAACCAGGATATCAAAGAAAAGCTGGAAGATAAAGAGGACTTGGTCTTTTATTATAGTGAGCAATTGGATCCTGTCTTAAAGGGAGTTGTTGCTCGTAATATCAGCAAGCAAGTCTACGATTTGTCTGCATCAAAGGTTGAAGAAAAAGAAAAGACTTCCTTAGGGAAAATTTTCTTGACCGAAGATGGGAAAGATTTTGACCTCAGTAAACTCTTCAAAGATGCAAGCAAGGCTAAGGAACTCTTACTGACTCAAATCAAATCAACTCTAGAAGATAAGAAACTTGATCAGGCAAAAATTGATCAAGTTATAAAGAGCTTCACAGACCAAGAATTGACATCTTGGAGCTTTGATTATAAGGATAGTCAAATCATCCTTTATCCTGCTAATGCTGGAGAGACTGTTGAGGAAATTGCTTTGCCCATATCCAGTTTCTTTGATGTCATTGAGTCTTCTTATCTATTAGAAAAGGATGCTGAACTCTACCAAGCATACTTTGCTAAGAAAAATAAAAAAGTTGTAGCCTTGACTTTTGACGATGGTCCAAATCCAACTACAACCACGCAGGCTTTGGATACTTTAGCTAAATATGGTGTAAAAGCAACCTTCTTTGTACTTGGTAAAAACATTGCAGGTAATGAAAATCTTCTAAAACGAATGAAATCAGAAGGTCATGTTGTAGGAAACCACAGCTGGAGTCATCCCGTTCTTTCACAACTTTCGCTCGAAGATGCTAAAAAGCAAATCACTGATACAGAAGATTTGTTAACTCAAGTTTTAGGATCAAGCTCTAAACTGATGCGCCCACCTTATGGTGCCATCACTGATGATATTCGAAACGGCCTTGATTTAAGCTTCATCATGTGGGACGTGGATAGTTTGGACTGGAAGAGTAAAAACGAGACAGCCATTTTGACAGAGATTCAACGTCAGGTTCGCAATGGTTCCATCATCCTCATGCATGATATTCATGGTCCTTCGGTTAATTCTCTACCAAGTGTCATTGAGTATTTAAAGGGTGAAGGGTATACATTTGTGACGGTTCCTGAATTGCTCAATTCTCGCTTGAAAGCTCACGAGATCTATTACGATCGTGATCAATAATTGTTAAAATCTAAAGGGGCAAGTGTTCTGATAATCAGGATTTTGTTTCTTTAGATTTTCTTCACATAGAAAGGAAAAACGATGAAATCTTACACACTTAATAATGGAGTTTCAATTCCTGTACTAGGATTTGGAACATGGAAAGCTGAAAATGGAGAAGTAGCCTACCAAGCCGTTTTAGAAGCCTTAAAGGCTGGTTATCGTCATATCGATACTGCAGCTATCTATAAAAATGAGGAGAGCGTTGGCCGTGCTATTCGAGATAGCGGTCTACCAAGACAAGAAATTTTTGTAACGACCAAACTCTGGAATACCAATCACAGCTATGATGAAGCACGCCAAGCATTTGAAGAATCAATGGAAAAACTGGGATTGGACTATCTAGATTTGTACCTTATCCATTGGCCAAATCCAAAACCACTAAGAGAAAATGAGGCATGGAAAACTCGCAATGCTGAAGTTTGGAGAGCGATGGAGGACTTTTACCAAGAAGGCAAAATCCGTGCTATCGGCGTTAGTAATTTCCTTCCCAAGCATTTGGATGCCTTGCTTGAAATAGCAAGAGTCATTCCAGCGGTCAATCAGGTACGCTTGGCACCAGGAGTTTATCAGGAGGAAGTGGTTGACTACTGTAGAGAGAAAGGAATTCTCTTAGAGGCTTGGGGACCTTTTGGCCAAGGGGAGTTGTTTGAACAGAAAGAAGTCCAAGAAATTGCTGCTAAGCATGGGAAAGCAGTGGCTCAAATTGCCTTGGCTTGGAGTTTGGCAGAAGGATTTTTACCCCTACCTAAGTCAGTGACAGCCTCTCGCATCCAGAGCAATCTTGACTGTTTTGGAATTGAACTCAGCAATGACGAGCGAGAAGTTTTAAAGACAATTTCAGTGACTTCGGGCGCACCTCGTGTGGATGAGATGGATTTTTAATTTTTAAAATCGATTTATACCGAATTAACAAAGACTAGGAATTTTAAATCCTAGTCTTTTTATGTATAAAAAATCTAAATTGTTTGTATAATGAAATAATTTTATGGATTGAAATATAGGAAAGAATTTAAAAAACTTTGGTTTGATGGGGCAAATAACACGAATTATAAAATTAAATAAGTAAAATATATACGTAAATATTACATTTTTGTGACAATTCAGATTTTTATGAAAATTTATGATTATTTGCGTTATAATAGGTATACTTTAAAGAAAAAGGAGATTATTTATGAATAGACGACAACGTTTTTCATTACGGAAATACAAATTTGGTCTTGCTTCAGTTTTATTGGGAACTGCATTGGTTTTTGGAGCAAGTCAAGTCAGTGCCAATGAGCAGAGTACAGGTGAAAATCAAGCTCAAACTCAGGAAATTAAGACAGAGCTAAAAGACGATAAACACTCAAACTCTTCAACTGACCAAACCAATACTAATGGGATAGCACCAGTAGTTGGAGAGAAACAAGAAGTTGAAACTTCTAAAGAGGATGCTAGTAAACAAGATGCTAAGGTAGATGCTCCGGTTGATAAAACTGCTGAAGCCCAAGAATCAGGAAAAGATAGCGCAGTTGCAAAAGAAGAAAATCAAGGTGTCGTTCAAAAAGAAACAACAGTCGATACCAGTACAGCGCCTGCTACTGAGAAGGCCTCTACCATAGAGAAAAAAGAGGCTAAAGCAACGACAGCTCCTAAAACTACTGGAGAAACAGCAACTACTGAAAAAGAACAAGAAAAAGCTGAGTCTGCAAAACCCAATAGTCTTTCAAGCAATGATATCATCACAGTACCGAAAACTTGGAAGGCTGGTTACAAGGGGACAGGGACCGTTGTTGCCATTATTGACTCAGGGCTTGATTTGAATCATGAGGTTCTTCGAATTTCGGATCCGTCAAAAGCAAAATTTAAAAACAAGGAAGCCATCGAAGCAGCTAAAAAGGCTGCTGGAATCGACTACGGTAAATGGTATAGCGATAAGGTTGTCTATGCCTATGACTACTTTGACGGAACAGATAAGATCAAAGAAGCAGAAAGAACTTCTCATGGGATGCACGTAACAGGGATTGCTGCTGGAAACCCTGATAAAGAAGCACCGAATGGTGAAAAGGTCTATGGTGTGGCGCCAGAAGCCCAAGTCATGTTTATGCGTGTCTTTTCAGATCGCCAAAAAACGACCAGTTCTGCCCTTTATGTAAAGGCGATTGATGACGCAGTTGCCCTGGGAGCAGATGCCATTAATATGAGTTTGGGATCTAGCACAGGTTCTATGGTGGATGCTGGTTCTGATATTGTGGATGCCATCAAACGCGCTCGTGCCAAGGGAGTATCTGTTCTTATCTCAGCAGGAAATAGCAATACATTTGGAAATGGTTATTCAAAACCACTAGCCGAAAACCCAGACTATGGCTTGGTTGGAAATCCGTCCACTGTTGAGGATTCGATTTCAGTTGCTTCTGTCAACAATAAAACATTGACAACAGCCGTTTTTGAAGTTAAAGGTCTAGAGGGAAATGCCGGCCTTCATAACGGAAAATTTGATTATAATCAACCTGAAGCAGATAAAGACTTTGAAAAAGGAAAAGAGTATGAATACGTCGAAGCAGGGTTAGGTCGTGAAGAAGACTTTGCGAAGTTGGATTTAACTGGGAAACTGGCCCTCATTCAGCGTGGAGCTATGAACTTTTCAGAGAAGATCAAAAATGCACGAAAACATGGTGCACTTGGTGCCTTGATCTACAATAATGTAGAAGGAGCTAACATCAATATGGCTATTGATGATGAAGCAAAGAAAATTCCTTCTGTATTTATTTCTAAACAGTATGGTGAAGCCTTAAAATCAGGAAAATATAAGATTGTTTTTAATGACAAGATGGATAATCGCCCTTCTGATGTAGCCAATCAGCTATCTGACTTTTCAAGTTGGGGAGTGACTACTGATGGACAATTGAAACCAGACGTAACAGCTCCTGGAGGCAATATCTACTCATCCTTTAATGACAATACCTATGGTAGTATCAGCGGAACCAGTATGGCGGCTCCTCACGTTACGGGTGTTGCCGTTCTGGTTAAGGAATACCTTCAAAAACACCATCCAGAATTGACTCCTGAGCAAGTATCAGAGACTGTCAAGGCCTTAATCATGTCAACTGCAAAACCACATGTTAATAAGGATACAGGCACTTATACCTCTCCTCGTCAGCAAGGTTCTGGTATTGTGGATACAGCTGCTGCAGTGTCAACCGACCTCTATGTAACGGGTGAAAATGGTTATCCAAGTGTAACTTTAGGAAATGTTGGAGATCAATTTACTTTCAAGGTCACTGTACACAATATTTCAGATACTGACCGTACTCTCAAGATGGTAGTGAATACCAATACAGATGATATCGAAGATGGAAAATTCACCCTTCGACCTCGAAAACTAACGGAGACAGTCTGGCCTGAAGTGACAGTCAAAGCCCACAGCAGTCAAACAGTCACTGTTAAAGTGGATGCTCGAAAATTTGCTGCTGAACTCAGCAAACAAATGCCAAATGGCTATTTCCTTGAAGGTTTTGTTCGATTTGTAGATCCAGCAGATGATGGGGATGTTGTGAGTCTTGCATTTATGGGCTTCCGAGGTGAATTCCAAAATCTCCCCGCTGTCGAAAAACCAATTTACAACCTTGTTCGAGAAGGAAAAAATGGATTTTACACAGAAGTAGACAAGGAAAATCCTGCAGTTAACTACTCTAATGATGCGACCTATCTAGCCACCTTGCAAAATGACCTTCTAGTTTCTAAAGGTCAACGCCAAGGACGCCGAATTACCGTTCTTGGGATTGAACAAAATGCTGAAGGTAAGCATGTTCTTCAGTTGGACGAAAAAGGGAATGTCCGTATTGCCATTTCTCCAAATGATGATGGGAACAAAGACCTAGTTGAATACAAAACGGTTGCTTTGAGAAATCTTGTAAATCTTCGTGCAACAGTTTATGCGGCTACGGATACTAAGCATGAACATCCTATTTGGGAGGGCGATGCAAAGGATCTTCGCAAGAATTACTTTGATGGTGACAGTAGAAATCTGAAGAGTTATATTCTAGATAATACTGCTTGGAGAGGCCAGGATTTTGATGGGAATACTGTTGCAGATGGTTTATATGATTATGTTATTAGTTACACACCAGATGTTCCAGGAGCCAAAGAACAATACACGACCTTTAAAATTCAAATTGATACTCAAAAACCTGTCATCACAAGTGGATATATTCGATTTAAAGATGGAAACCAAGAATTCGTAGCTCGCAAACCAAAAGATGTAGGTCAAGGCGGTATCCTTTCAGAAAAAGTCTTCTATATCACACCATTTGACCAAAAAGGGACCATGGTTCTAACTGGAAAGGACCAGTCTGGAACGCGTGCGTTTGAAAATACCCATCTGATTAAGGCCAATGCTGATGGTAGTTATACACTTCCTAAGGATGTTGACAAGGCTAATATTTACTATCTTGTTGAGGACTATGCAGGAAATGTAGACTATATCTCACTTGCCGAACTTGTCCGCGATCAAAATAGTGGTCGAGTGAAAATTGACTTGAAGGATGCAAAAACAAACCAAGATATTGATACCCTCTACGTCTATCGAATCAAAAATAGCAAGGGGCAATATGTTGATGTTGACAAGACAAAAGCGATTCATTTCTTACAGTTTGGTCATTATACAGCAGAAATTTTCAGTTATGATCGAACAGAATTGAAATTTATCAGTGCCTTATCCCAAGAGTTTGACTTGACGGAAGAAAATAGTTTCCAAACCATTACCTTCCTAGCAAATCTCTTAGAATATGCACCGGTATCTGTTTCCTTTAACCAAGCAGTTCCAAAGACGACTACAGTAGTTCTGAAAGGTGAAGATGGGACAAGTATCACTCTTCCTGCTGAAAAATATGGTCAATACGCCTTTGGTAAGAAAGTTGCTACAGGTCGTTATACTGTACAAGTCGCCTTACCAACTGGATACGAACTCCTTGAAGATCTCGTTTCCTTGCTCGTTCAGCCAGGTCGAAATAATGCTTTGCGTCTATCTGTTGTGTCTAAGTTGGCCTTGATTGCTGCGGTAAATCAACAAAAAGAACTGGTAGAAACGTCTCGCTACTTTAATAGTAGTGCAGATAAGAGAAAAACTTATGACCAAGCTTTCCAAGTTGCGCAGTCAGCCTTGTCAAGCAAGTTGAAACAAGAATTGATTGATGGCGTTCTCGCTAGTCTTGAAGCTGCTGGTAAAGCTTTGGATGGAAAAGATTCGAACGTTACAGCCTTGAAAGAAGCTATGAAAGCTTACTATGCAACGACTAAAACTGGACGTTATGCTAATGCCAAGGAAAAAGTACGTCGAGCTTATGATCGTGCCTTCCAAGAAATTGCCTTACTAGCTGTAGATCCTAAAGTCAAACAGGATCAAATTGACCAATCTCTCATTGCCCTAGCAACAGCTAAAAGTAAATTGAATGGCAAAGCTACAGACTTCTCTAGTCTAAAGAAACTGGTCAAAGATGAACGCCTTTTCCAAGAAAAGAATGCGAGATTTATCTATGCTGACAAGAAAGAAAAAGCAGCTTATCTTTTAGCCTTTAAAGAAGCTCAGGAACTCTTAAATGATCCAGGAGCGAGCCAAGAAGATGTTAAAGATGCCATTACAGCATTGAAGCAAGCCAAGAGAAATCTACATGGCAAAAAACCAAAAGCAAGAAGACATCCTTAAACAGGAGTTTCTGAAGCTTTACTATTAAATGAGTCTGGAACATTATTTTCAGACTCATTTTTGGTTTACACTAGCTAGAAAATTTGCTATAATACTAGCTAGGAAAGAAAGTCTTATGGCGTTCTTCAAGCGAGCTTGGGATAGTGGGAGCCAAGTAGGGCAAGGTAAGAAACTGGCGCTTTCTGTAGTATTTTAAAAAATAATGAAGTAATAAATTAGGGTGGAACCGCGTTTCAGACGCCCCTAGGTTAAATCAACCTAGGATTGTCGGATGCGGTTCTTTTTGAATTTCGTCTAATGCCTAAGTAGAAAGGAGCATAATGCTTAAAGGATCTTGTTTATGCAAAGCAGTGACCTACACTTTAGATGAGGAATTGTCGGAATTAGTTTTTTGCCACTGCTCATTCTGTCGGAAAGCAACTGCGTCTGCCTATACAGTGAATGCCAAAGTTAGCAGTAAAAACCTAGTATTGCTTGGAAAAGAACAGTTGGTTATCTATAGTTCATCTCCAGGAAAACAACGCTATTACTGTCAGAACTGTCATAGTCAAATTTTCACTGCTCAAGAAAATATACCAGAAGTCTGTGCTTTGAAATTAGGTACAATAGACGAATGCGATCAGAATTTACAAACTGTTCCCAAACGTCATATTTTTCAGGACCCAGCTTTTTCTTGGTTGCTTGATGAATAAATCTAAAAAGATAATGTAAATTAAAGGAGTAAACAATGTCTAAAAAATTGACTTTCCACTGCGTCAGTGACAGAGACCTCCTTACAGTCGGACTGCCCCACGCTCAGCACTAGAGTGCCTGAGCTAGACGCAGTACTAACTCGTCTTGCCTCGTATAATCGACAAGGCAGACTCGTGTCGCAAGTAATTTATAAAAAAGGAGTAAACAATGTCTAAAAAATTGACTTTCCAGGAAATCATCCTTACTTTGCAACAATTTTGGAATGACCAAGGTTGTATGCTTATGCAGGCTTATGACAATGAAAAAGGTGCAGGTACAATGAGTCCTTACACTTTCCTTCGTGCTATCGGACCTGAGCCATGGAATGCGGCTTATGTAGAGCCATCACGTCGTCCAGCTGACGGTCGTTACGGGGAAAACCCTAACCGCCTATACCAACACCACCAATTCCAAGTGGTCATGAAGCCTTCTCCATCAAATATCCAAGAGCTTTACCTTGAGTCTTTGGAAAAATTGGGCATCAATCCTTTGGAGCACGATATTCGTTTCGTTGAGGACAACTGGGAAAACCCCTCAACTGGTTCAGCTGGTCTTGGTTGGGAAGTTTGGCTTGATGGGATGGAAATCACCCAGTTTACTTATTTCCAACAAGTCGGTGGATTGGCAACAGGTCCTGTGACTGCGGAAGTTACCTATGGTTTGGAGCGTTTGGCTTCTTACATCCAAGAAGTAGACTCTGTCTATGATATTGAGTGGGCTGATGGTGTAAAATACGGAGAAATCTTTATCCAGCCTGAGTATGAGCACTCAAAATATTCATTTGAAATTTCGGACCAAGAAATGTTGCTGGAAAACTTTGATAAGTTCGAAAAAGAAGCTGGTCGTGCTTTGGAAGAGGGCTTGGTTCACCCTGCTTATGACTATGTTCTCAAATGTTCACACACCTTTAATCTGCTTGATGCTCGTGGAGCGGTTTCAGTTACAGAACGTGCCGGCTACATTGCCCGTATCCGTAACTTGGCCCGTGTCGTAGCTAAAACCTTTGTCGCAGAACGCAAACGCCTAGGTTACCCACTTTTGGATGAAGCAACACGAGCTAAACTCCTAGCAGAAGACGCAGAATAGTGAGTAATACTGTGCTCTAAAATCGTTAGAGGCAAGTCGAAGACTTGCTAGAGGGATATGCACCGCTGTACTGTTATGTGGGGTTTTTTGAAACCTTAGGTTCAAAAATCAGTCAGCTAAATCCACTTTGATGAGACTGTCGGAAATCTTGGTTTATTTGGTGTAAGATTTCCTTACAGACTCACAAAGTTAGTTAGCGACGTCCCCAGTACCTAAGGTGCATATCAAAAAAGATTGAAGAAAATGTAAAGGAAAAAACATGACAAAAAACTTATTAGTAGAACTCGGTCTTGAAGAATTACCAGCCTACGTTGTCACACCAAGTGAAAAACAACTAGGCGAAAAAATGGCAGCCTTCCTCAAGGAAAACCGCCTGTCTTTTGAAGCTATTCAAACCTTCTCAACACCACGTCGTTTGGCTGTTCGTGTGACTGGTCTTGCAGACAAACAGTCTGATTTGACAGAAGATTTCAAGGGTCCAGCAAAGAAAATTGCCTTGGATAGTGATGGAAACTTCACCAAAGCAGCTCAAGGATTTGTCCGTGGAAAAGGCTTGACAGTTGAAGATATTGAATTCCGTGAAATCAAGGGTGAAGAATATGTCTATGTTACCAAGGAAGAAGTGGGCCAACCAGTTGAAACCATAGTACCAGGTGTTGTAGATGTCTTGAAGTCCTTGACTTTCCCTGTCAGCATGCACTGGGCTAACAACACCTTTGAATATATCCGCCCTGTACACACTTTGACAGTACTTTTAGATGAAGAAGAGTTTGACTTGGATTTTCTTGATATTAAGGGAGGTCGTGTAAGTCGTGGCCATCGTTTCTTAGGACAAGAAACTAAGATTCAGTCAGCTTTGAGTTATGAAGAAGATCTTCGTAAGCAGTTTGTAATCGCGGATCCTCGTGAACGTGAGCAAATGATTGTTGACCAAATCAAGGAAATCGAGGCAAAACATGGTGTACGTATCGAAATTGATGCGGACTTGCTGAACGAAGTCTTGAACTTGGTTGAATACCCAACTGCCTTTATGGGAAGTTTTGATGCCAAATACCTTGAAGTGCCTGAAGAAGTCTTGGTAACTTCGATGAAAGAGCACCAACGTTACTTTGTTGTTCGTGATCAAGACGGTAAACTCTTACCAAACTTCATTTCAGTCCGTAACGGAAACGCAGAGCATTTGGAAAATGTTATCAAGGGTAATGAAAAAGTCTTAGTTGCTCGTTTGGAAGACGGTGAATTCTTCTGGCGTGAAGACCAAAAATTGGTCATTTCTGACCTTGTCGAAAAATTGAACCATGTGACCTTCCACGAAAAGATTGGTTCTCTTCGTGAACACATGATTCGTACAGGGCAGATTGCCATTCTCTTGGCAGAAAAGGCTGGTTTGTCAGTGGATGAAACGGTTGACCTAGCGCGTGCAGCAGCCATTTACAAGTTTGACTTGTTGACGGGTATGGTTGGTGAGTTTGATGAGCTCCAAGGTATTATGGGTGAAAAATATGCCCTTCTTGCTGGAGAAACTCCAGCGGTGGCAGCTGCTATTCGTGAACACTACATGCCGACATCAGCCGAAGGAGAACTTCCAGAGAGCAAGGTTGGAGCCATTCTAGCCATTGCAGACAAATTGGATACAATTTTGAGTTTCTTCTCAGTAGGCTTGATTCCTTCAGGTTCTAACGACCCTTATGCCCTTCGTCGTGCGACGCAAGGTGTTGTTCGTATCTTGGATGCCTTTGGTTGGCATATTGCTATGGATGAGCTGATCGATAGCCTTTACAGCTTGAAATTTGACAGCTTGACTTATGAAAATAAAGCAGAGGTTATGGACTTTATCAAGGCTCGTGTTGATAAGATGATGGGTTCAACTCCAAAAGATATCAAGGAAGCAGTTCTTGCAAGTTCAAACTTTGTTGTGGCGGATATGCTAGAAGCAGCAAGTGCTCTTGTCGAAGCAAGCAAGAAAGAAGATTTCAAATCGTCTGTCGAATCCCTCTCACGTGCTTTCAACTTGGCTGAAAAAGCCGAAGGAACTGATACTGTTGATCCTGCTCTCTTTGAGAATGAAGAAGAGAAAGCCTTGGCAGAAGCCGTAGAATCACTTGTTTTGTCAGGGACTGCAAGTCAGCAATTAGAACAACTCTTTGCGCTTAGCCCAGTTATTGATGCTTTCTTTGAAAATACCATGGTAATGGCTGAAGACCAAGCTGTCCGGCAAAATCGTTTGGCTATCTTGTCGCAATTAACCAAGAAAGCAGCTAAACTTGCACGTTTCAACCAAATCAATACCAAATAAAATCTGGTAAACGGATTAAATCTTATCATAAAGGAGAGAAACATGGATCCTAAAAAAATTGATCGCATTAACGAGCTTGCCAAAAAGAAAAAAACAGAAGGCTTAACTTCTGCTGAAAAAGTGGAACAAGCTAAACTTCGTGAGGAGTACATCGAAGGTTATCGTCGTTCTGTTCGTCACCACATCGAGGGAATCAAAATTGTGGACGAGGAAG